>NZ_DATIND010000077.1 GCF_035474595.1 Longimicrobium sp. | reverse complement strand
CCAGTACGGCGCCAGCCGCATCTTCTACTACAACTCGGTGATGCGGCGCTACCTGAAGGTGCCGCAGATCGCCGCGGTGATGGGGCCGTGCATCGCCGGGGGCGCGTACCTGCCGGCGCTCAGCGACGTGATCCTGATGGTGGAGGGGACGTCGTTCATGGGGCTGGGCGGCCCCAACCTGGTGAAGGGCGCCACCGGCGAGACCGCCGACGCCGAGACGCTGGGCGGCGCGTGGACACACAACGCCATCTCCGGCGTGGCGCACTTCCGCGTGCCGGACGACCGGGCGTGCGTGGCGAAGATCCGCGACCTGGTGCGCGAGCTCCCGCTCCCCGTGCCGGTGCCGCAGTCGTTCGACGCGCAGGACCCCAGCCGCCCCGAGAGCGACCTCTACCAGGCGCTCCCGGCGGACCACCGCCAGCCGTACGACATGCGGGCGCTCCTCTCCTGCATCATCGACGCGGGCGACCTGGACGAGTTCCAGGCCGACTACGCGCCCGAGATGATCTGCGGCACCGCGCGCATCGCCGGGATCCCGGTGGGGGTGATCGCCAACGCGCGGGGGATGCTCAAGGATCCGCACGGCGGCGCGCCCAGGTTCGGCGGCATCATCTACGCCGATTCGGCGGACAAGGTGGCGTTCTTCATCGAGACGCTGAGCCGGCACGGCACGCCGATCCTGTTCGTGCAGGACGTGAGCGGCTTCATGGTGGGCTCGCAGGCGGAGCACTCCGGGATCATCCGCGCGGGCGCGCGCTTCGTGGAGGCCATGGCGACGGCGGGGGTGCCCAAGATCGTGCTGACCATCAACCACGCGTCGGGCGCGGGGTACTACGCCATGGCGGGGCAGGGCTTCGACCCCGACTTCATCTTCACCTGGCCCACGGGGCGGATGGGGGTGATGGAGGGCGATTCGGCGGTGATGGCGCTGTTCAGCGGCCAGCTGGACGAGCTGAAGAAGGCGGGGAAGCAGCCCGACGAGGAGATGCAGGCCAGGATGGCCGCCGTGCGCGCCGACTACGACCGGCAGATGGACGCGAAGTACGCCGCCGCGCGCGGCTTCGTGGACGCCGTGCTGGCCCCGGACGAGACGCGCGCCGCGCTGTCGCTGGCGCTGCGCACGGCGCTGAACAACCCCGGCCCGCACCTGGGCGCCTTCGTCCTGCCGCCGCATCTGACGTAAGGAGGGACGCATGGTCGATCTGGCGATCCGGCACCGCTTCACGGTGGACGAGTTCCACCGCATGGGCGAAGCGGGCATCCTCCCGGAAGGTGACCGGCTGGAGCTCATCAACGGGGAGATCGTGGAGATGACGCCGATCGGAAGCTCGCACGCGGCCTGTGTTCGCGACCTCGACGAGTGGCTCCAGGCGACATTGCGCGGTGAGGCAGTGGTTTCGGCGCAGCAGCCCCTGAAGGTGGAGTACGATGGCGAGCCGGTACCCGACGTAGCCGTGTTGCGGCCGCGGAAAGACCGTTATCGCCAGTCGCATCCCACCTCGGCCGACGCCCTGCTGGTCATCGAGGTCGCGGACTCGTCGGTGCTGTTCGACCGGAACGTGAAGAGCCGGATGTACGCCCGCGCCGGGATTCCCGAATACTGGGTGGTGGATCTGCCCCGGAGCCGCGTGGTCGTCTTCCTGTCCCCCGAGGGTGGGGAGTATGCCGAGCAGCACGAGTTCGGCCGTGGGGAGTCGTGGCGCTCCAATGGGCTCGGCGGCCGAGAGATCACGGTGGACCTCGTGCTGGACGGCCCCGGCGAGGATTGATCTGTTGTTGAACCGCACGCTGGTGGCAGTTCGAGATGCACTGACGTTCGCGCAAGGAACCGAGGAGAGCTCCATGGCTGTTCAGTTCGTGCAGCCGCACAGGTTCAGCGCCGACCAGTACCGGCGCATGACGGAGATCGGCGTGGTTCCGGAAAACGGGACCGAGCTGATCGACGGGGTCGTGGTGGAGGGCACGCGCCCCTTCCGCTTCACCTCCGAGGATTACTTCCGGCTCGGGAGAGAAGGGATTCTCGATGAAGACGACCGCGTGGAACTCGTCGACGGAGAGATCGTCGACATGAGTCCGATCGGACCCCGACACTCCAAGTGCGTGGCGCGTCTGCTCAAGCTGCTGCGTGCTCCGCTCGGCAACGCGGAGCTTCGCGTGCAGGACGTGCTCCGCGTGAACGAGGATCTGACGTATCATCCGGACGCAGCGGTCTACCGCCTGCGGCCCGACGAGTACGAAGACGAGCAGCCCGGCGCGCGCGACGCGCTGCTCGTTGCGGAGGTTGCCGATTCGTCGCTGCTCTACGACCGCACCGTGAAGATGGAGCACTACGCGGAGGCAGGCGTCCGCGAGTACTGGCTGGTGGATCTCAAGCGCGACATCGTCATTGTCGCGCGCAGTCCGGTTGCCTCGCAGTACACCGACGTTCGCGAGTATCGGCGGGGCGACGGATGGCGATCACCGGAGGTGCTTGACGGAGAAATCCGCGGCGAGGACGTGCTGGGTCCCGCACGCGGGTGAAGGCAGGATCCCGGCGGGTGAGTGGGCGCGAGGTGCCGCACGGCGCGGCACCTCGCATGGTTTGGATCACGGTGAACGTGCCGCGCGCCGCGGCTTCGCATTCGATCGACGACAACGGTAGATGAAAGACAAGATCCGCATCGCCAGCGGGCAGGGGTTCTGGGGCGACCAGCTCGACGCTCCGCGGCGGCAGGTGGAGGGCGGCCCGATCGACTACCTGATGCTCGACTACCTGGCCGAGGTCACCATGTCGATCATGCAGAAGCAGCGCTCGCGCAACCCCGCGCTGGGGTACGCGCGCGACTTCGTGCCGCTGGTGGGCGAGATCCTTCCCGCCGTGGTCGACCGCAACATCCGCGTGGTGGCCAACGCCGGCGGCGTGAACCCCGAGGGGTGCCGCGACGCGGTGCTCGAGGAGGCGCGCAGGGCCGGGCTGCAGGGCCGCGCCCGCGTGGGGATGATCACCGGCGACGACATCCTGGAGCGGCTGCCGGACCTGCTCGCGCGCGGCGTGGAGCTGAAGAACATGGAGACCGGCGAGCCGCTCTCCGCCGTCATCGGCAAGGTGCAGAGCGCCAACGCCTACATCGGTGCGCGGCCCATCGTCGAGGCGCTGCGGCGGGACGCGCACGTGGTCATCACCGGCCGGTCGACGGACACGGCGCTCACCTACGCGCCCATGATCCACGAGTTCGGCTGGAGCTGGGACGACTTCGACCGCATCGCCGCGGGCGTGGTGGCGGGGCACATCAACGAGTGCGGCGCGCAGGCGTCGGGCGGCAACTGCCTGTGGAACTGGCGCGACATCCCCGACCTGGCCGACGTGGGCTTCCCCATCATCGAGGCGGCGCCCGACGGCTCGTTCGTGGTCACCAAGCACGACGGCACCGGCGGGCGCGTGGCCGTGCCCACGGTGAAGGAGCAGCTGCTGTACGAGATGGGCGACCCGAAGAGCTACATCACCCCCGACTGCGTGGCCGACTTCACCACCATCCACGTGGACGAGGCCGGGGCCGACCGCGTGCGCATCTCCGGCGTGCGGGGCGCGAAGCCGACGGATTTCCTGAAGGTGAGCCTGAGCTACTCCGACGGGTGGAAGGCCAGCGGCACGCTGGTCTACTCCTGGCCCGACGCGGTGGAGAAGGCGCAGGCGGCCGACCGCGTCCTCCGCGCGCGGCTGGACCGGCTGCGGCTGCGGTTCGACGAGGTGCTGACCGAGTTCGTGGGGTGGAACGCCACGCACGGCCCGCTGGCCGGCCCCGTCCCGCGCGACCTGGCCGAGGTCACGGTGCGGTGGAGCGTGCGCGGGCACGACATGGCCGCGGTGGACCGCTTCACCAAGGAGATCGCGCCGCTGGTGCTCACCGGCCCTCCGTCGGTCACCGGGTTCGCGGGCGGGCGCCCGCGGGTGCAGGAGATCGTGGCGTACTGGCCCGCGCTGATCCCCAAGGCGGAGATCGAGCCGTTTCTCAAGGTGGACGTGGTTACGGCATGACGAAGTGCGAGAGTGCGAGAGTGCGGAAGTGCGAAAGTGGAACCACGGCATCGGTGCGGACCGGGGCGTGCTTATCCGCGGAGGTCGCGCGCGGTCGTACGTGCGAGCGAAGTAGCGCCGTTCACCTTCGCACTCTCGCACTCTCGCACATTCGCACCCGCGCCGCGGCGCACCGATGCGTGTAACCTTCCTCGGCACGGCCGCGGCGCGCCCCACGGTGGGCCGCAACGTCACCTCCATCCTCGTGCAGCGCGAGGGCGACGTGATGATGTTCGACTGCGGCGAGGGCACGCAGCGGCAGATGATGCGCTACGGCACCGGCTTCGCCTTCAGCGACATCTTCTTCACCCACCTGCACGCCGACCACTTCCTGGGCGTCATCGGCCTGCTGCGCACGCTGGGGCTGCAGGCGCGCGAGGAGCCCATGGACCTGTGGACGCCGCGCGGCACCGAGCCGCTGCTGAAGCAGGCCGTGGAGCTGGGCGTGGAGCGCGTGCCCTTCGAGGTGCGCATCAACGGCGTGGAGGTGGGCGAGAAGGTGGCGCGGGGCGGGTACGACGTCGTCCCCTTCAAGGTCTCGCACGGGGGAAAGGCGTTCGGGTGGGCGGTGGTCGAGCACGAGCGCCTGGGCCGCTTCAACGCGCAGAAAGCGCGGGAGATGGGGATTCCCGAGGGCCCGCTCTGGGGGAAGCTGCACCACGGCGAGCCGGTGGAGGTCGACGGCCGCGTCGTCACCGCGGCCGAGGTGGTCGGCGAGCCGCGGCTGGGGCGCAGGCTGGTGATCAGCGGCGACACGCGCCCCTGCCAGTCCACGCGCGAGATGGCCGCGAACGCCGACCTGCTGGTGCACGAGGCCACCTTCGCGCAGGACGAGGCCGAGCGCGCCGCGCACACCGGCCACTCCACCGCCCGCGAGGCCGCCGAGGTGGCCGCGAGCGCCGGCGTGCTGCGCCTGGTGCTCACGCACTTTTCTCCCCGCTACGCCGACGACCCGCGCTATCTGGAGAAGGAGGCGCGCGCCGTCTTCCCCGAAACGACGGCCGCGTACGACGGCCTCAGCATCGAGGTGCCGTTCCGGCCGGAGTGACGCGGCGCCCGGGCGGCCGATGCTTACGCTGGCGTACATCAATCATATATACATATAGACCGCAGATTCGCCGCTCCATCCGCTTCGATCAGGGGTCCCGATGTCTCCGCTCGTGCAGCCGGTTTACACTCCCGACGAATACCTGCGCCTTGAAAGGTCCGCCGGTCACCGGAGCGAGTTCGTGAACGGCCGGATCTACGCCATGGGAGGCGCGAGCCACGCGCACAACCTCATCGTCTTCAATCTCGCCCGGGAGATCGGGGCGCAGCTTCGCGGCCGCCCATGCGAGGCGTACGTCAACGACATGCGGGTGAAGGTCCGGCAGACCGGGATCTACGCCTATCCGGATCTGGTCGCGCTCTGCGAAGAGCCGCGGTTCGAGGATGGCGATTTCGACACGCTGCTGAATCCGACGGTGATCATCGAAGTGCTCTCCGAATCCACGGAGAAATACGACCGTGGCGAGAAGTTCGCGCACTATCGCCGGCTGGACTCGCTTCGCGAATACATCCTGGTTTCGCAGGACCGGCAACGCGCGGAGAAGTACGTTCGCGACGGCGAGGGCTGGGTGCTGACGGAGGTGAGCGGTGCCGAGGCGTCGCTCACGATCGAGACGCTCGGCTGCACCATTGCGCTCGCCGAAATCTACGAGCGGGTCGAGTTTTCCGCGCCGGCCGATCGGGAACGCCCCTGAACCCGGTGTTCCCCGACCGTCGCGTACGACGGCCTCAGCATTGAGGTCCCGTTCCGGCCGGAGTGACGCGGCGCGGGATTGACGGATGTTCGTTCCCGGCGCGTTGACGCGACACGTTTCCGACCCTCCTTCTCCAGATCCCCCCGCCGGTCATGCAGGCTCCCGTCGAGGTTCGCAGGTTCGAGGCGCGCGACCTCGATGCGCTTGCGGCGGCGTTCGCGCCGTGGCCCAAGCCGCGGGAGCTGTTCGAGCGCTATCTCGCGGAGCAGGGCGAGGACCGGCGGGTCGTCCTGGTCGCATGGCGGGAGATGCGGGTCTGCGGGTACGTGGCCGTCGTGTGGACGCCCACCTATCCGCGATTCCGGGACGAGGGAATTCCGGAGATCCAGGACCTGAACGTCCTTCCCGCCTTCTGCCGGCAGGGCGTGGGAAACCGGCTGCTGGACGAGGCCGAGCGCGTGGCGGCCGCGCGCTCGCCGGTGGTGGGGATCGGGGTGGGGCTGTACGACGACTACGGCGCGGCCCAGCGGATCTATGTGCGGCGGGGCTACGTCCCCGACGGGCTGGGCGCCAGCTACCGCGACCGCATTGTCCGCGGCGGCGAGACCGTGGTGATGGACGACGACCTGGTCCTGCACTTCACCAGGCGTCCTGGATGATACCGGGAGGCGGAATGGAGCAGGCGGAGGAGACGCGCCGGGTGCTGCGGCACTTCCTGGCGGCGCTCGCGTACCGCACGCAGAAGGCGCTGCGCGGCGCGCCGCCGGAGTTCGCGGACTTTTCGGCCGGCGCGGGCACGCGCACGCCGCGCGAGCTGGTGCGCCACATGGCCAGCGTGCTCGGCTACGCCCGCACCTTCTTCATCGGCGGGATCTTCCGGCCCGAGCCGCTGGAGAGCTTCGACGCCGAGATCGAGCGCTTCCACGGCATGGTGGCCGACCTGGGCGCGCACCTGGCGCGCGGGACGCCGCTGCGCGAGCTCAGCCTGGACCAGCTGCTGCAGGGCCCGTTCTCCGACGCGATGACGCACGCCGGCCAGCTCGCCATGCTGCGGCGCCTGGCCGGCTCGCCCGTGGCCTCGGAGAACTTCCTGTTCGCCGAAATCTCCGGCGACCGGCTGGGCGCCGCGCAGCCGCTCCCCGCGGCGCCCGATCCGGCGTGGATGGGCGCGGTGGTGCGGTGGGCGTGGCGGGTCGCCCGCTGGCAGGCCCGGCGCAAGGCCCGGCGGGCATCGCGAGACCAGTCGTCGTCGGCTGGCTGACGATCACCGTCCCCGCCGGGTATCTCCGCATCCCCGATCCCGTCGACCGGGGATGACATCGTCCCGCCGCACGCACCGAATCTCCATGCCGATCCGTACGATCTTCATCGCCGCACCGAAGCGTTCGTCGGGTGCGAGGCGATGAATCCCGTCGACCGATTCGTGCTGGCGCACCGCGCGCGCATCGACCGGCTGCTGCTGGCGGCGGCCGTCGCGCTGCCGCTGCTCGCGCTGGCCGTGGCGGGGTGCATCGCGATGCGGTTGATCGACTTCGGCGCGCGCTCCGGGGCGGCGGTGACCTTTCTCGTCATCTACGTCGCCCCGCTGGTGCTGGCGGTGCCGCTCTGGTTCCGCGGGCGGCTGGAGGTGCCGTGGCGCGTGCGGGTGCTGGACCTGACGGTCACCGCGCTGGCATTCGTGCGGTTCGCGGTCAGGAACGTGCTGCCGTTCTCCGGCCACATGCTGTTCCTCACCTACTCGGCGCTCTCGCCGCCCGTCGGCAGGCGCTATCGCCTTCTGGCCATCGCTCTCCTGGTGGAGACGACCGTCCTGAAGCTGTGGATCTGGCGGGATTCGCGGTCGTGGCTGCCGGGGCTGATCGCCGGGCTGGCCGCGGCCGCCATCGGCCGGGTGATCGCCGGGCGGCCGAAGCCACCCTCCCCGGCCAGCTAGTCGCCCCATGATGCGATGCCCCGCCGGAGATGACCCGGCGGGGCATGGTCGCGTGGAAAGCTGGAGACCCGCGGACAGGTGCTATCGCGTGGATTCGGTGCGGTAGACGTTGGGGGTGCGATCGACTCGCGGGGCGGCATTCCGGTTCATGCCGCTCCCGGCCTCAAGCACCTGCCAGAGCGGCGAATCCTCGCCGGTCTGCCCGCCGCCCCGCGTCCACCAGAACACCGCTCCCCAGCCATCGCCGAACTGGTCCTTCAGGATCTTCTGCGCGGCCTCATCCTCTTTCGCCTTCTGTTCCACCGGGCCGGGCTTGAAGGTGCCCTGCGCCTCCAGCCGCTTCGCCTCCAGCTCCTTCTCGGCCTGCCGATTCAGCACCATCAACCGCCGGAGGTGCTCTTCCCCGGTTTCCACCTTCACGAACGTGGCGTCGCGCGGCGCGTACACCGGCATGCGGCCGAAGTCGTGGCCGCTGGAGAGAGGGCCCAGCGGGAACTCGTGCTTCTCCGTTCCCGCTTTCGTCGCGGGCCGGTACGCGACATCGGACGACGGCGTGGTCTTCGCCGGATCCTGCCGTGGCTGATACTGGCGCATGATTGTTCCTCCATTCCGACGCGGTGCAGCCCGATCCGCACCCGCGGAAGCGCGCCCTCAGTCCTTCCGCCGCAGCATCGCGTTCAGCTCGCCGTACGGGAATCCGTCCGCCAGGCCGTCGAAGGAGCCGTCCGCGAGCTTGCGCGCGGCGCGGATGAATCCGCCCCACGCCACGCGCGCAAGCGCCGAGCCCACGGACACGCGCCGCACGCCCAGGTCCGCCAGCCGCGAGAACGGGAGGTCGGGCGAGGGCGCCGACATCAGCACGTTCACCGGCTTCGGGGCTACGGCGCGCACGATCGCGGCGACCTGGTCCGCCGTGCAGGCGCCGGGCGCGTACAGGCAGTCGGCGCCCGCGTCCGCGAAGGCGATCAGGCGGTCGATGGCGACGCGCTCCGCGTCGGGATCGCCTACCAGCCATGCCTCGCACCGGGCGGTGAGGACCACGGGGATGCCGGACGCGTCGATCGCCGCGCGGGCGGCGCGGACGCGCTCGATGGCCAGCCCAAGCTCGTACAGTGGCGCCGCCTCGTCGCCCGTCGCGTCCTCGACCGACAGTCCGGCGACGCCGGTGGCGATGCAGCGCGACACGTTCTCCGCGACGCCTTCGGGATCGTCCGCGTAGCCGTTCTGGAAGTCGGCGTTCACGGGGAGCGGCGTGGCCGCGGCGATCTCGGCGCAGTGCGCCAGCATCTCGGCGAGGGGGACGGCCTCGGTGTCGTCCGGCCGCCCGCGCGTGTACGCGAACCCCGCCGACGTCGTGGCGAGCGCGCGGAAGCCGAGCTGCTGCAGGACGCGGGCGGTCCCCGTGTCCCAAGGGTTCGGCAGGATGAAGCACCCGGATTCGTGCAGGGCGCGGAACTCCGCGATCGCGGAGCGCTGGTGCGGGTTCGTAGTTTCCATGCGGGGAATGCTATCTCCATCCATCGCCGCCGCGCCAGAACGCTCCCGCCGGCCGACCGAGGGTATATATTTGTGTCGAACCTCGGGACGAAGGAACGAGACGATGCAGAACAGCGCGTTGTGGGAGCAGTTCGAGGAGTTGAGCCCTTCGCACAGCGGCAGGTCGCGGAGTACATCGCGCATCTGAGCGCCCGGAGCAAGCGGGACGATGCTGTCGGGAATTCGGCCCGCCCGCCGCTCCGCAACGAGGGCTTCGTGGGGATGTGGCGTGGTCGCGAAGATCTGGAGGATTCGACCTGGGGTGCGCCGCGTGCGGGCCGAGGAGTGGGGGCAGTAGGTGGCGGAGTCGATCCTGTTCGACACCGACGTCCTCGCCGCCACCGCGTTGTCGAAGGGTGTTCCTCTCGTCTCCAGGAACCAGCGCGACTTCCGCTTCATCGCCGACCTCCAGCTTCTGCCGTATCCTCCCTCGCTTCGCTGAGCCCCCGCGTCCGCGTCGGGCCGATCCGGCCGCGGTCACTGGCGCATTGCGGATTTTTTCGTGAGAATTGATGCCGCGTCCAACATCCCCGCCGGACGCGCATCCCCCTGATCTTCTCATCTCCCCACTTCTCCCCCGACGTGCTCTCCATGAGGCACGCATTCCTCGTTGCGGCAGTCGCGCTGGCCGCGGCCGCACCGCTCGCGGCGCAGGCGCCCGACGCGCGCACGCTGATCGCCCGGGCCGAACGCCTTCAGGACGTGGCCGACGACAGCGCCCTCGCGCTCGTCCAGCGGGCGCTCGTGCAACTCCCGCGGGCGGGCGACCCGCTGCGGCTGAAGGCGCTCGCGCTGCGGTGCTGGACCTCCGCCGGGTCGGCCGAGCCCGCCGCGCTCGTCGCGATGGCGGAGCGCGGGATGGCGGAGGCCGATGCGGCGGGCGACGCGCATGCCTCCGCCGACCTGCGCCTCTGCCGGGGCTACGGGTACGACGCCGGCAACCACTCCGAGCAGGCGGCGGCGGACTACGAGTCCAGCCTGCGCGCCGGGCAGCGGCTGCGCGACGACCGCATCCTGGCCGCGGCGCTCATGCTCCGCGGCGAGATGCGCTACTACCGGGGAGAGCTCGGCGCGGCGCTCGAGGACCTGAACCAGTCGTACACGCTGTACGCCAGGCTGGGCGTGGAGACGCGCGTGCGGCACACGCTGAACGACATCGCCAACCTTTACGCCGACCGGCGCGTGGCCCAGTACGACCGTGCGCTGGAGTACTACCGGCAGGTGCTGGCCTCCAACCAACGGGCCGGCGCGCGGGCCGAGGTGGCCACCGGCTATTACAACATGGCGAGCACGCTGGAGGTGAAGGGCGAGCTGGAGCCGGCGCTCGCCTACTTCCGCCGCGCGCTGGAGCTGGAGCGGCGGCTGGGCCACGCGGGCGAGACGGCCGAGTGCCAGCGCGCCATCGGCGTGGTGCTCTCCAAGCTGGGCCGCCCGGGCGAGGCGCTGCGCGGGCTGGACGAGGCGCTGGCGTACTTCGGCGCGCAGAAGGACGCCGACGCCCAGGCGCGCACGCGGCTCTCGCGCGGCGCGGCGCTCCGCCGGCTGGGCCGCCACGCCGACGCGCTGCGCGACCTGGACGCCGCCGCCGCGTACTTCCAGTCCACCGGCAACCAGCGCTTCATGGAGACGGTGCAGGACGAGCGCGCCCAGGCGCTGGCCGGCGTCGGCGACTGGAAGGGCGCGCTGGACGCCCGCAACGCGCAGATCGGGCTGCAGCGCGCGCTGGCCGACCGGCTGCGCGAGGAGAACACGTCGCGGCTGCGCGTGCAGTTCGACGCGGAGAAGAAGGAGGCCGAGAACCGCGCCCTCCTGCGCGAGAACGAGCTCCGCGGCCGGGCGCTGCGCGACGCCGCCCGCATCCGTACGCTGGGCACGGCGGTCATCGCGCTGTCGCTGGCGATGATCGCCATCCTGGCCGCGCTGGTGGTGCGCCACTTCCGCCACGCGCGGCAGATGCGCGCGCTGGCGATGACCGACGAGCTGACGCGCCTTCCCAACCGCCGCCACCTGCTGACCGTGGCCGGCCAGCGGGTGGACGCGGCCAAGCAGGGGACGGGGCCGCTGAGCGTGCTGGCGCTGGACGTGGACCACTTCAAGCGCATCAACGACGCGCACGGGCACGAGGTGGGCGACCAGGTGCTGCGGCGCGTGGCCGAGCTTTTCCGCGCCACGCTTCGCCGCGACGACGTGATCGGCCGCACCGGCGGCGAGGAGTTCGTGGTGGTGATGCCTGGCGCGGGCGCCGCCGTGGCCGTGGAGGTGGCCGAGCGGCTGCGCGGCGCGGTGGAGCGCGCGGAGTGGGGCGACCTGGCGCCGGGGCTAAGCGTGACCGTGAGCGTCGGCGCCACCGAGTGGACGCCCGGCGACGACACCTTCGCCGCCCTGGCCCGCCGCGCCGACGACTCGCTGTACCGCGCCAAGGAGCGCGGCCGCAACCGCACCGAGCTGGCGACGGTGGGGTGATGATCCGCTGACAATTCGGAGAAACCCGAGAGACGTCATCCTGAGGCCGGCCACGCGGTCGATTACGCTTGCACAGCTGGTTGCAGGCCGAAGGATCTATCGCCGGCCAACGCACGTCCGCAGCAGAACGCACGATCGTCCGCTGTCCTGGTACGAGCAAGACGAATCGCGGAGCGGCCTCCCTCGGGCGCCCCGCGATTCTTCATTCCTCGATCATCCCTCCGCTGAACCGAATCCGGAGGGGACCTCGATGTGTTTTTCCGGCTGACGTGCAGGACGAGTATGGATCCTTCGGCCTGCAACGTTTTGCGCGCAAATCGGTTGCGGCGTGGCCGGCCTCAGGATGACGTCCGGGGGGCGGCGCGCGGCGCCACCCTCGGGGCGATGTTCACCTCGTCGCGGCCCAGTGGTTGTCCGCCGGCGTGGCGTCCATCCAGATGCCGCCGTCCAGGTCAAGCGACTGGAGCGCCTTGCTCGTCGAGACCGTGACCGTGGCCTGGCGCTGGTTGGCCTGCCAGATCGCGGGTGTCTGGTGGACCGTCTGCGTGGTGCCGTCGGTGAAGCGGAGGCGCAGGTCAACCGGCGCCGCCATCCCCCCCACGTTGTTCACCACAACCGCGTATCCGCCGGCCGTGCGCGTGACGCCGCCGACGGCCAGGTCGATGTAGCCGTTGCCGAAGAACCAGTTGTTCCAGAACCAGTTCAGGTCGCGGCCCGACGCGTCGTTGAAGGTGTTGAAGAAGTCCCAGGGCGTCGGGTGCCGGCCGTGCCAGCGGTCCATGAACGCGTGCAGGGCCCGTGCGAACAGCGCATCTCCCAGCATGTCCTTCACGGCCAGATAGCCGAGCGACGCCTTGCCGTACGCGTTGTTCCCGTAGGCGGGGCCCTTCAGCACGTCGCCCGGCGTGATGATGGGCAGGTCCTCCAGCGGCGACGGATCGGTGATCCAGCGGTTCACGCGGAACTGGCGGTACAGCTCGTCCTCGCGCGCCGCGCCCATGTCGGCCACGCCCACCAGGTACTCGAAGGTGGTGGCCCACCCCTCGTCCATGAAGCCGTAGCGCGTCTCGTTGATCCCCATGTAGAAGGGGAAGTAAGTGTGCGCGATCTCGTGCTCGGCCACGAAGCGGCTGAAGCTGGTGTCGGGGAACGAGTTGTCGTTCACCATCATCGGGTACTCCATGTCGGCGGTGCCCAGGAAGATGGTGGACTTCTCGTACGGATACGGCACCCCCGGCCAGTGGTGCGAGAGCCGGTCCAGCGCGTGCCGGCCGAACTGCGTCATGTAGTGGAAGTCGGCCGCGCTGTCGTGGTACGCCGCCTGTACGCTGGCGCGGCGATGCGCGGCGTCGTCCACCACCACGCTGGCGGCGTCCCAGTGGTAGTGGTCGCTCAGCCCGAACGCCATGTCGGGGATGTCCCGTGCGCGGAAATGCCAGTCGTTCGTCTGCGCCAGCGTCACGCGGTGGGCGGCCAGGTCCTCGCGCGTGGCCACGCGGATGGTGGTGTCGGACGTGAACGACGCCTGGTAGCGGGCCAGAGCCGCGGGCTGCAGCACCGTCTGCGGATCCAGCAGCGTGCCCGTCCCCCAGACGATAAAGTTCGCGGGGACGCGGATGGTCACGTCGTAGTCGTTGAAGTCGCTGTAGAACTCCTGCTGGTCGGTGAAGTCCATCGTGTCCCACCCCTCGTAGTCGTCGTAGACGGCCACGCGCGGGTAGAAGTACGCCAGGTACCAGGTGGTCGCGTCCAGCATCCCCTCGCGCCCGGCCTCGCGCGAGATCTCGTAGTGCCAGTCGAACGCCAGCCGCACCGAGTCGTGCGGCATCAGCGGCGCGGGGAGGCGCACCGGCTGCGAGGTGAAGAAGCGCGGATCGCTCTGCCACGGCGCCGCCGTTCCGTTCACCGCGAACCGGTCGATGTGGATGCCGCTGGTGAGGTAGTCGTCGCTCGCGCCGCCGTTCCGGGGCGCGCCCGGCTTGTGGATGTTGAGGAAGAGCTTGATGACGAGGTTCGACAACGTGTCCGGGCTGTTGTTGACGTAGACGATCTGCTCGGTGCCGCGGACGGTGCGCTCCGGCGGCGTGGCGGTGAGGGTGATGGTGTACCGTCCCCGGTTCTGCCAGTAGCGCGGCCCCGGGCGCCCGTCGGGGGATCGGGTGCCGTTTGCGTACGCCTGCCGCACCGTGCGCGGCATGTACAGCTGCTGCGCCGGCGCGGGCGATGCGAGCCACGGAAGCGAGAGCAGGGCGGGGAGCCACGCCTTCACGGCGAACGCCCGGGCGGGGCGGAACAGCGGGTTCATCGTCACGGATCGCTCCTGGTGTGCGCGCGGGTCCATCCTGGTCGGCACTCTGTCCGGCTCGGGGCCGACAAGGTCGCGCCGCAACGATACTTCGGCAACGGGCGGGCGGCGCGGGTTGCGGGGCGAATCTACCGGGTTCGCGGGCGAGACGTTCCCGGCCGGCGTCGACAGTTGGGGAGGGAGATGCGACGCATTGACGTGGGCCACGGCCGATCGACCGCCGCGGCACCGCTTTCGCACGCCGGTGCCGGGCGTGTCGGCAGGGGATCTCCATCTTCGCGCGCGGCCCGGGTTCCGCCGCGCCGGATGAACGTCTCCGCCGCGTGGATGCACGTCTTTTCAACGGACGACGAGGGGAGATGAACTACAGCGAAGCAGCGGCCATCCCGGGGCCGCGGGTCCTCACCCGCGCGGCGGCGCTCGGCGTGGTGGCGGGGATGCGCAGCCTGGCCGCGCCCGCCGCGCTCAGCCGCCACCTGGTGCACGATCCCACGGTTCCCCACGGCGTGATCGACGACCTGCTCTCGCGCCCGGCCGCCCCGCGCGTGCTGGGGATCGCCTCCGCCGCCGAGCACCTGGCCGACAAGCTCCCGCTCATCCCGGCGCGCACCGATCCCGGCCCGCTCGCCGCGCGCATCGCCGCGGGCGCGCTGTGCGGCGCCGTGATCGCGCGCCGCGCGGGCGACTCCGCGGTCACGGGTGCGGTGGTCGGCGGTCTCGCGGCCGCGGCGGCCACCTTCGCCGCCTACCACCTCCGCCACGCGCTCACCACCGACGCCGGCGTTCCCGACATCGCCATCGCGCTGGCGGAAGACGTGGCTGCGGTGGCGCTCGGTGAGGCTGCGCTGCGCGGATGATCGGAGGGTTCGGTTGATGCCGTCGATCGAGCCCCGGTCTGGGCGTGAGGACGGCATTTGCGAATCCGATCGTCATCCACCTGATTGAAAATCTTGCGTCACGAACGGAGCCCGGCATACTTGCGATGGAATCGTGCCGGGCCTTCTTCCGCTTCCGCGCTCCGATCAGACGGATCAGCCCGCGTCCAGCCGCTCCCAACCGAAGGATTTCAGATGCACCCGAACGCAGAGCTGCTGAACCGGCTGTACACCTGCCTCGCGCACAAGGACGCGGACGGCATGGCGGCGTGCTACGATCCCGACGCCACCTTCCACGACATCGCCTTCGACCTGAAGGGCCGCGACCGGATTCGCGCGATGTGGGGCCTGGTCCACCACGCGCAGGGCTTCAAGGCCGCGTTCAAGGTGATCGACGCCGACGACGAGAAGGGGACCGCCGAGCTGGTGGACCAGTATGTCTTCGGCGGCACCGGCCGGCACGTGCGCAACGTCATCCACTCCGAGTTCACCTTCCGCAACGGCCTCATCACCGGGCACCGCGACACCTGCGACGCCTTCTCGTGGGGCGTGCAGGCGCTCGGCCCGGTGAAGGGCGCGCTCACCTACCTCGTCCCCGCGCTCCGCCGCCGGACCGCCCGGAAGAAGCTCGACTCGTTCATCCGGAAGCACCCGGCGCAGGCGTAGCCGCGCCACTCGTCGGCGTGGAGAACGGGGGCGACGGAAGATGCGGCGGTTCGGCAGAAGCGGTTGGTGTGTGTGACCAACTCGAACTCCGGAGGTCAGCATGTCCGCACCCTGGGAGGCCCTGGTCGGCATCGCGGGCGGATCCGCCGTCGTCGCGCTCCTGCTGGTTCTGGGCGGCTACCTGGCGAAGGCGGTCTTCGACCGCGGAATCGCGCGCTCTGCCGAGCTCCACAGGTCCGTGCTCGCGCAGAGCGCCGAAGCGCAGAAGATCTCGCTCGCGCAGGCATCGGCCTTCGACACCGACCTCCGCCAGCGCCGGATTCCCGAATACACCGAGCTCTGGTCGCTGACCCAGCTGCTTCCCAGGTGGCCGCGCGCCGATAACGTGACCGGCCAGGATCTGCGCTCGCTCAGCGAGTCGCTTCGCGACTGGTATTTCAGCGGCGGGGGCATGTTCCTGTCGGCCGAGTCGTTCAAGGCGTACGGCGACCTGCAGGATCGCCTCGTTGAATTCCTCGACGATCACTCCGACCTGGTGAAGCCGATCTCGGGCCCGGATTACGACCGCATCCGCCAGTACTGCAGCACCCTCAGGAGCGAGCTCACCGCCGACATCGTCTCGCGCGTCCAGCGCCGCGAGTTTTCGCTTCCCGCCTGAGTGCACCGGATCGTGCGTGGGGCGGACTGTCAGGTGCGCGGGCTCAGAGCTATCTTGATCGAATGGACACCACGCGGATTACCAAGGAGCAGGTCGCTGCGCGATTGCGTGAAGCGGCCGAGCGGATCTTCGCGCTCGGCGCACGGCGGATCGCGCTGTTCGGCTCCGTCGCTCGCGGCGAGGCTGGGCCCGACAGCGACGTCGACCTTCTTGTGCAGTTCGATCCCGGGCAGAAGACGTTCGAGAACTTCATGGAGCTCTCGTTCATGCTCGAGGAACTGCTGGAGCGCAGGGTGGAGCTCGTAACCACCGAGGCGCTCAGCCCCTTCATCGGGCCTCACATTTTGCGCGAGGCGCAGGATGTCCTTCTCGCCGCGTGAGTATCTTCGTCACATGCTGGTGGAGATAGACTTCCTTCTCGACCAGACCCGCACCCGCTCGCAAGATGATGTGCTGGCGGACCCGGTTCTCCGCCGAGCGATCGTACGGAGCATCGAAATCATCGGTGAGGCGGCGCGGCAGGTGCCGGAGGACTTTCGCGCGCGCCATCCGCAGATCAAGTGGCGCTTGATGCGGGCATGCGGGACCGGTTGATCCACGCCTACTTCGGTGTCGATTACGAGATCGTGTGGAACGTGGCAACGCAGCAAGTGCCGTCGCTCAAGCAGCAGATCGAGCAGATCCTCGCGACGGATGACGAAACGCCGTAGTTGATGCCGGATTCGGGGATCGATGAATCCGGCAGCGTGGGCGGCCTGCCCGTGACGGAGTTGGATAGAAGCGATTCGGCAGCCGTGGACGATCCACGGCTGCCGAATTTTTTCATCGTGCGGAATTCTTCACGGGGGCAAGATCAGATCCCCCGCCCGTCCGTCGCCAGCAGCAGCTTCCAGCTCTCGATCGGCGTCCCCTGCGTCCGCAGGCGGCTGGCGAGGAAGGCCAGGCGCCGCGTCTCGGCGCAGTCGGTGGGGAAGGGGGAGCCGCAGCGGATGCCGAAGCGCTGGGCCAGGTAATAAGGCGGCAGCGACTGGTAGTACAGCGTCGCCCGCACGCTGGTAGCGCCGCGCACGCGTGAGAGCGGGATGCGGTACACCAGCCGGTCCGCGCCCTGTCCGTTCCAGTAGTCGGCGTCGCGGGCGGCTGAGCCGTGCGGCTGCGTCTCGGTCCAGTACGGGCCGCCGCGCCGCCAGCCGCGCGGCGGCAGGCGGTTCTCCTTCACCACGCTGTCCAGCGCCAGGAAGCTGGTGGTCAGCCACCCCTGGGGGTCCAGCACCCGCTCCTCGTAGATCTGCACCTGGTCGTCGCGGGTCACCGCCTCGTGGTGCGGCTGGTAGGTGCCGCTGCCGCCCTGGCGCGTGACGAACTCGGTGGGCAGCGGCTGGTCCGTCGTCCCGCGCAGGATCACCCCCAGGTGGTTCGTCCGTCCGCTGGCCCACAGGGTGTCGCGGCCGCCCGTCACCACCATCTCCACGAAGGCGCGGCGGAAGCCCACGCCGCTGGGCAGCCGGTGCCCGGTCAGGTTCTCCACCCGCACCGCCACCTCCAGCGAGTCGCGCACCCGCCGCACGCTTTCCACCCGCACGGTCGCCGACTGCTCGCGCGCCAGCGTCTGGGCGCTCAGCCCGGCGTTCACCAGCGGCTGCACGCCCTGCGAGTACATGTAGTCGGTGCTGCGGATCCCCAGCGTGTCGGGGAACTGCTGGAACATGGCCAGCGTGAAGAGGTTGATCCCCATCAGCATGTGCCGGCTGAACGTGTCGCGCACCGCCACGGTGATGGCGCTGTCGCGGGCACGGTGGTCGGCCATGGGGTAGGTGGGGTCCTCGATGATCGCCGCGCGGAAGCGCAGCCGGTTGCCGCGGAAGTCCTGCGGCATGTGGCACCCCTGGCAGGTCTTCGCGCTGTCGGCGCGGAAGGGCGCGATCTCGTTCTGGTAGACGGAGTTCAGCCACTCGATGTAGGTGGCCTGCTCGTATCCGCCGCCCACCTGCTTCCCCGCGCTGTCCAGCACCGGGAGGACCACGCTGTGGCAGGCGCCGCAGAGCGCGCCGCGGCGGATCTGCGGCTGCGAGCGCGGGGTGATGCCGAGCGCCGTCTTCATCGGGTACTCGGCCACCACCTCGTACGGCCCGTTCACGTGCCCGGGAGGATCCACCTTGAAGCGGCCGGTGAAGCTGGCCGTGTCGCCCAGCGACTCGGCGCTGATCTGGTGGCAGGCCATGCAGCTGATCCCGTCGCGCGCCAGCGCGCCGTACTTGGCGCCCGGCTGCCCCGGCGTGGCGTACACCATGTCGTGGCGGAACATCGTCCCGTCGATGGTGGCCTGGCGCTGGCCCATCACGCCGTGGCAGCGGTAGCAGGTGGTGTCGATGAAGGTGCGCTGCGTGGGGAAGCGCGTGACCTCGCTCTCGCGCTGCGCGTGGAACACGGGGTCGCGCCCGGCCAGGCCCATCAGCGACGCGCGCCACTCGCCGTACGGCGACAGGTTGAAGGTGTCGCGCCCGGTCGCCGTCACCAGCGCCATGTTGAAGGTGCTGGCGCTGTGGCAGCCGGTGCACTGGTCGCTGGTGAGGAACTGCTCCGGCCCGCCGGGCCCCGCCACCACGTGGTCGTACGTCTCCACCGGGAACGCCGTCTTCGCGTTCGGCGCGGCGAACTGCTGCGTCAGCCCGTACAGCACCAGAAAGGCGGGATCGGGCGCGGGAAGCGGCTTCGGCAGCTGGTGGCGCGACGTTTCCGCCGCGTGGTCCACCTCGCCGTGGATCGACAGCGCGTCGCGGTGCACGGCCGCCGCCTGCCCCGCGGTCATGTGGTGCCCCACCGAATCGCGGGTGGTGAAGGTCTGGACCACGAACGAGAGCGGGTCCTGGGCGGGGTCCACGTTACGGACGGCGGAGAAGGTCAGCTCGCTCTCGGCCGAGGCGTGGCAGCGCGTGCAGTACAGCCCGAAGCCGGAGTTGGGGTAGGCCAGGGCCGGCGGCGGCGTGTCGTTCACGCCGTGGTAGCCCCAGTACCACCCGTCGAACGCGCCGGCCGAGTCGCGCACCATGGTCGTCCACCCCTCCAGCGCGGCGTCGGGCGCGGCGGGCGGCGTGTACATCTCCTTGACGATGATGGCGTTGTCGGCGATGCGCCCCTGCCGGTGCTTCGCCGTCATCCACTCCCACGCGCGCGGCGAGTAGTACACGCGCACCGCCGGGTGCGTCCCGAAGTTGCGCCCGTCCACGAACGGCCCGGTGTTGCGGATCTCGCGGTCGTGCACCCAGCCGCGATAGCACTTCGCGTCCAGGAAGCCGTTCAGCAGCGCCTCGTACGCCTGCTCGCCCACCGTGCTGGGGAGCGGGAGCGAATCCGGGCAGACGGACGCAGGCGCGGCGAACGCCGCCGCGGTGCGATCCGTCAGCGCCAGCGTGGCGCAGAGGAAGACCGCCGCGAGCATGGCGGCGGAGAGCTGCACTTCACGGCGGCGGGTCATGGGGAGACGGAAGGAAGATGGAGATCGCGTGCACGCGCGGGCGCCGATGCCCGTGCGGGGGCGCCAGTGAGCGCGTGCGGGTGCAGGGGAGATTTCGATCGAATCGCGAAGAGCGAGATACGGATGCGCGTCCGGCGGCGCCGAGTCAAGGGCTCCGGCTGGATCGGCATCGATCGAAGGCGAGATGCGCCCCGCGTCTTTCGTGATTCCGTCCCGCGACCGACATTCTCCGTCGACCGTCCGCCATCATCCCCAGAGACGCCTCTCACCCGACCCGCCGCCATGTCCGATCCCCAGCCTACCGCCACGCCCGCCACGCCCATCGCGCCCGACGCCGCGCCCGCCGCTCCGGCCGCCGCCACCGAGCCCGCCGGCCAGTCCACGCCGCAGCCGCCCGCGCTGCGGCACCTGGAGACGATCCCCGAGCCCGGGTGGCGCGACGGGGTGTGGATGTCGGCCAGCCACTTCGCCGTGGCGGGCGACGAGGGCGTGTGGGCGTACGATGTCACGCAGCCGGAGCCGCGGCGCGGGCAGCTGGGCACCAGCGGCGACGTGACCGCGCTGGCGTTCGTCGCCGCGCGGCGGACGCTGGTGATCGGCGACCGCGACGGGCAGGTGCACTCCATCGGCCTGGGGTCCGGCCGCTCCGGCTTCCACTTCGATGCCGGCCGCGCGCCCGTCACGCGGCTTGCCGCCGAGGCGGGCGGGCGGTGGCTGGCCGCCGCCAGCGACGAGGCCGTCACCATCGCCGACCTCGTCACCGGGACGGAATGGCGTCTCGCCGAGCAGCGCCGCGCCGTGGCCTGGCTGGGCGACGGCGTGTTCGCCACCGTGGGCCGCGGCGGCGTCGAGGTGTGGTTCTGCGAGACGCGCGGCCGCGTCGCGGCCATGGCCGTGAATGGAGACGTGCGCGCGCTCGAGTACCTCGCCGCGCCGCAGATGCTGGCCGCGGCGATCGGAGACGGCGAGGTGGCGTTCTGGGCGATGATGGACGATCCGCCCTCCTCGCGCGGCGGGATCCGCGTCCCCGGCGGCCCGGCCGCGCTCGCCGTCGCCCCCGACGGGAGGACGCTGGCCACCGGCTCCGCCGACGGCATCCGCGTGTGGAACGACTTCACCCCCGAGCCGCCGCCGGCCACCGACGCCGGCGCCGCCGTCCGCGCGCTGCGCTTCGCGCCGGACGGGCGGCGGCTGGCCGCCCTCACCACCGCTGGCATCTCCATCTTCGCCGTCGAGGGCTGAAGCTCCAGCGGTCGCCACGAAGGCGCGTTCGGATCGGCGCGTGTTTTGCGTCTCCACGCTTCGTCCACGGATCACCCTGTTCCGAGGAGGCGAACGATGAAGATGCCGCACACGACCGCGCTGAAACAGCGGCTTTCGGTCGACGCGCTGCGCGTGGAGACGTTCGAGGCGGGCGAGGCGATGGTCATCGCACCGCCCACCATCAACACGGGACGCGACTCTACCTGCGCCTGCTGCTCGGACCCGTTCACCTGTCCGTGCAGCTATCCGGCCTGCCGGGCGTAGCCGTCTTCCAGCGGAGGCAGGATGACGATGGCGAAGAAGCGGCCGCGGCTGCGGCTCGCGGTGGACACGCTCGTGGTCGACACCTTCCCGGCCGCGCCGGAGATCGAGATCCCGCAGCTGGGGATGCGGTCCGCCAGCGCGTGCACCTGGTGCCCCACGCAGTACGAATCCGGGTGCCCCTGCTGCACCGGCCCGCAGCTCTGCGGGTGATGTCCAATCCTCCCGAACCGTAAAGGATTCAGCCGATGAAGATGATGGAGAGCCCGCGGAAGAAGCTGTCGATCGACGCGCTGCGCGTGGAGACGTTCGAGCCGCGCGCCCGGTCCACCGAGGTCGAGTTCGCGCCGCCCACGAACCCCGGCGCGTCGGTTCCGCCCTGCTGCAGCCAGCAGTACATCTGCATCTGAGCAGACGCATCATCCCGATGTTCGCGGGCCGGCGGTGTCACCGCACGGCCCGCATCGCATTTCCGCCCGGCGCGGCCGAAGAACGTTGAAGCGTTCCCGTTGACGCAGTTGACAATGCCGGGCTCGCCACGGCGTCGTGGACGAGCCTGAGCGCGCGTCCGCCGCACCGCGCATAAACATCCGCTCCAAACTGCTCGATCGGGATGATGCGAAGACCGGCAGCCCCGGCGCCCCGAGGATTGGGTGTCCATTAAAAAATCCGCGATAACTCACCGCATGCCGAGCCCTCCGCCGCCCTTCCGCGACGGTTGCGCCGCATCCTCCAGCCTCGCGCGGTTTGCGAGGCTACCCTCGTGGTTGCCGCGGCTTCAGCCGCCTTTCGCGAGGGTGCGGGCGCACTTCCGCACTTCTGACAGCCCGCGAGCCGCCGCGGCGCATCTCCCCGCCAATCTGACAAGCGCGCCGCGGCACGCGGTTTGTCTCTGCCGCGAAGCATCCCACGGGCACGTGCGGGTGCACGTCGCTGCTTGACAGCGCGAAGCGAAAGGTTATCTTCGCGCTTGTCGTTAGCACTCGCGGTGGATGAGTGCTAACAGCAGATCATACAGTAACCCATCCACAGAACGGGAGGCTTGATCCATGGCAACCGCGACCGAGGTCAAGGTAAAGCCGCTGGCAGACCGCGTCGTCGTGAAGGCGCTGGAAGACACGGAGACGATGCGCGGCGGGCTGTACATTCCCGATACCGCCAAGGAAAAGCCGCAGCAGGGCGAGGTGATGGCGGTCGGACCCGGCAAGCTCTCGGACGAGGGCAAGCGCATCGACATGGAGCTGAAGGTCGGCGACAAGGTGCTGTACGGGAAGTACAGCGGCACCGAGGTGACCGTCGACAACGAGCAGTACCTGATCCTGCGCGAGAGCGACGTGCTCGCGATCGTCGGCTAAAAGTCCGGCGGCGCACTTCGCATCTCCCTTTAGAACGACTACTGAACTCTCCCACAGGAGATTGATCCGATGGCTGCCAAGGAGCTGACGTTCGGCGTCGACGCCCGCGCCGCGCTGAAGAAGGGCGTGGACCAGCTGGCCGAGGCCGTGAAGGTCACGCTGGGCCCCAAGGGCCGCAACGTGGTGATCGACCGCAAGTTCGGCTCGCCGCTCATCACCAAGGACGGCGTGACCGTGGCGAAGGAAGTGGAGCTCGACCACCCGATCGAGAACATGGGCGCGCAGATGGTGAAGGAGGTCGCCACCAAGACCAGCGACCTGGCCGGCGACGGCACCACCACCGCCACCGTGCTGGCCCAGGCCGTGTTCCGCGAGGGGCTGAAGAACGTGACCGCCGGCGCCAACCCCATGTCGCTGAAGCGCGGCATCGACAAGGCCGTGGAGCGCGTGATCGCCGAGCTGAAGAGCATGTCGGTGGAGACGGCCGGGAAGAAGGAGATCGCCCAGGTCGGCACCATCTCGGCCAACAGCGACGAGGAGATCGGCAACCTCATCGCCGACGCCATGGAGAAGGTGGGCAAGGACGGCGTGATCACGGTGGAGGAGGCCAAGGGGCTGGAGACCACGCTGGAGACGGTGGAGGGGATGCAGTTCGACCGCGGCTACCTGTCGCCGTACTTCATCACCGACCCGGACCGCATGGAGGCCGCCCTCGAGGACGCGCTGATCCTGATCCACGACAAGAAGATCAGCAACATGAAGGACCTTCTCCCGGTGCTGGAGAAGGTGGCGCAGATGGGCCGCCCGCTCCTGATCATCGCCGAGGACGTGGAGGGCGAGGCGCTGGCCACGCTGGTGGTGAACAAGCTGCGCGGCACGCTGAAGATCGCCGCGGTGAAGGCGCCGGGCTTCGGTGACCGCCGCAAGTCCATGCTGCAGGACATCGCGGTGCTCACCGGCGGGCAGGTGATCAGCGAGGAGGTCGGGTTCAAGCTGGAGAACACCGTCCTGTCGGATCTCGGCCGCGCCAAGCGCATCGTGGTCGACAAGGACAACACCACCATCGTGGACGGCGCCGGCACCCCCGACGCCATCCAGGGCCGCATCAAGGAGATCCGGGCGGCGGTGGAGAAGACCACCAGCGACTACGACCGCGAGAAGCTGCAGGAGCGCCTCGCCAAGCTGGCCGGCGGCGTGGCGGTGATCAACGTGGGCGCCGCCACCGAGACGGAGATGAAGGAGAAGAAGGCCCGCGTGGAGGACGCCCTGCACGCGACGCGCGCGGCCGTGGAGGAGGGGATCGTGCCCGGGGGCGGCGTGGCGCTGCTGCGCGCCCAGGCGGCGCTGAAGGAGCTGAAGCTCGAGGACGAGGACGAGAACATCGGCGTCCGCATCATCGAGCGCGCGCTGGAGGAGCCCATCCGCCAGATCGCGAACAACGCCGGGGTCGAGGGCTCGATCGTGGTGGCCAAGGTGCGCGAGAACGGGAACCCGGCGTACGGCTACAACGCCCGCACCGACGAGTACGAGGACCTGGTGCAGGCGGGCGTGATCGACCCCACCAAGGTCACCCGCACGGCGCTGCAGAACGCCGCGTCGATCGCCGGCCTGCTGCTGACCACCGAGAGCGTGGTGGTCGAGAAGCCGGAGCCCAAGGGCGCCGGCGCCCCGGGCGGCATGCCCGGCGGCGGCATGGGCGACATGTACTGAGACAGGCCCGGTCCTGACGGGCCAGCGGTCACTCGGTAGATGAAGGACGGCCCCGCTCCCTCGGCAACGAGGGGGCGGGGCCGTTTTCTTGCCGCCAGCGTGTCCCTCGTTATCGTTACGGCGCGTTCGATGATGCCTTCCATCACGTGGGCCGATGCGGGAGTCAAGCGTGAGCCACTGGTACTGGGACGAGATCGAATCCATCCTGCGCGACAGGAACTGTCTGGACGCCTTCAACCTGAACGCAGGGGCATCTCCCGGACGCATCCGCGAACTGGAGACCGACCTGCGCGTGGAACTCCCGGATTCGGTCAGGCAGTTTCTGGCCGTGCACGATGGACAGGGGCCCGGGCCAGGTCTCGTGTTCGGACTGGAATTCCTGTCCATCGATGGAATCCGGCAGAACTGGTCCGTTCTGGACGAGGCCGAGATCGAAGAGATGAACTCAACGCTGGCCGGCGACATGTCGTCGTGGCCCGAGGGCTTCGTCAAGCCGCTCTACTGGAACCGGCGCTGGATCCCGCTGACCCACGACTTTGGCGGCAATCACATCGGGATAGACCTGGACCCGGACGTCCGTGGCACCGTTGGCCAGGTCATCGTCTTCGGCAGGGACGAGGACGAGAAGATGGTGATCGCCCCCTCGTTCGACGCGTTCCTCACGCTCTTCATCCACCAGTTGAGAACGGTTGAATGGACGTTTGCGGACGGAGAATGGGTGACCGGGGACGAGCTTCTGGACGACCACTATCACGACTGGCTCCGTGCGCGGCGGGCGTAGCTTCGCGAGCGGCGTCTCAGGCAATCCGCGTGCAGTTCCGGTGAGCAGCCGGGAACTCGCGAAGGCCCGGCGAGCCCGCGTGGACGCCCTTCACGTGACGCGCGCGGCCTTGGAGGAGGGGATCGTGCCCGGCGGCGGCGTGGCGCTGCTGCGCCCGGGGTGCGCGAGAACGGGAACCCGGCGTACGGCTACAACGCCCGCACCGACGAGTACGAGGACCGGGTGCAGGCGGGCGTGATCGACCCCACCAAGGTCACCCGCACCGCGCTGCAGAACGCGGCGTCCATCGCCGGCTGTTGCTGACCACCGGGTCGATCGTGGTCGAGAAGCCGGAGCCGGAGAGCGCCGGCGCCCCGGGCGGCATGCCCGGCGGCGGCATGGGCGACATGTACTGATTCGCCTGTATGTGCCGGGTTTCTGAGGCGCTCACCGGGAGTTTCGCCGGACAACGCCGGGAGTTACGATCGGCCCGCAGGGTGTCCCTGCGGGCCGATCGTGTGTTCATGCCGCCTTCGCCAACTGGAGCTCTTCCCGAAGGCGCTGAATCTCAGCACGCATCGCGGCGACGTCGTCAGCCAGCGCGGGCGGGGCAGGTTCGTCTCGGCCGGGCTTCCGATCGATCATGGCGAACGGCATCCGCGAGATTCTCCGGCATCCGGTGGCCGCCGCGCTGTCGCGGTGCCCGCGGGCGATCAGCCACTGCATGCGTTTCATGGGAGGTACCATCAAGCGAAGGGGAGGGAAATTTCGCCGCGTGGAGGTGCGGATCAGTCGTGCGAAGGCGACGCAGAGCCAAACCCGCACCTGGCGTTCTGCCACGGTGCGCATCGCTGCCTCGGGTTGTCGCACCTTTCGAGGCGTAAGGCGGGGGATTCGTACAATGTGCGTCGGGTTGCGGGTTTTCGCGTAGAATGATTAGCTTTTCCAGACGAACAGGCGACGTTTACCTGCCCCGCCGAACGTTTCGCGCCCGGGCGCCGGAGGGACGTGAGCCGGCAAGACCAGGGGTCCTGCGGGCAGATGAGCCCCGCTTTCGGAGCCCACCTGGAGGCGCTGGCCCGCGGAGGCGGCTCGCCGAAAGACATCCTGGCCGCGCTGGAGGCTCTCGCTGCAAGACACCGAGGTCCTGCTGGGCGCCGCGCGGAGGGCGCGTGACCGTGTTCGACGCACCCGCGCATCTCCCTCCCTTGCGAAAGGACCGCCCGTGACCTCGCCTCCTGCCGCCGCCGCGGCGGAGATCCCGCTGGCCGCCTGGACGCGGGACCTCAAGCAGTCGTCCCTGCGCGAGATCCACGAGCTGCTCTCCCGGCCGGGGCTGCTCTCGTTCGCGCTGGGGATGCCCGCGGCGGAGCTGTTTCCCGTACGGGCGTACGCTCGCGCCGCGCAGCACGTGCTGCGCACCGAGCCCGACGCGCTGCAGTACGGGCTGCCCGTGGACCGCCTGCGCGCGCACGTGGTGGAGCTGATGGCCCGCCGTGGGGTGCGGTGCACCGAGGCGGAGGTGTTCCTGACCTCCGGGGCGCAGCACGCCATGAGCCTGCTGGGCAAGCTGCTGGTGACCCCCGGCGACACGGTGGTCGTGGAGGAGACGGCGTACGACGGGATGGTGAACGCCCTGCGCCCCCTGCAGCCCCGACTGCTGACCGTTCCGTCAGACCTGCAGACGGGGATGGACCTGGACGCGCTGGAGGCCCTGCTGGCCGGTGGCGAGCGCCCCGCCCTGGTCTACGCCATTCCCGAGGGGCACAACCCGCTGGGCACCAGCATGCCCGCCGCGAACCGGCGGCGGCTGGCGGAGCTGGCCGCGCGCTACGGCGTGCCGGTGATCGAGGACGACGCCTACGGCCTGCTGGGCTACGATGGCGAGCCCCCCGCCGCCGTGCGGGCCCTGGAGCCCCGGTGGACGCTGTATGTGGGTTCGTTCAGCAAGATCATTGCGCCGGGGTTGCGGTCGGGGTGGGTGGTGGCGCCCCCGGAGCTGGTGCAGCGGCTCTCCATCCTCAAGCACGGAAGCGACCTGGACGTGTGCTCGTTCGCGCAGCGCACCCTGGCCGCGTTCCTGGACCGCGAGGACATCGGCGCGCACCTGGCGCGGGTGCGCGGGGCGTACACCGCCCGCCGCGACGCCATGCTGGCCGCGCTGGCCGCCCACTTTCCCGCCGACGCGCGGTGGAGCTGCCCGAGCGCCGGGATCTTCGTCTGGGTGCAGACGCCGGGGACCGACACCACGGCGCTGCTGCGCCGCGCGGTCGAGGAGGCCGGCGTTGCCTTCGTCCCCGGCCGCGCCTTCTGCGCGCGCGGCGGCGAGCGGGGCGGCGACGCCCTGCGGCTGAACTTCTCGCGCACCACCACGGACGAGATCCACGACGGCATCGCGCGGCTGGGGCGGCTGCTGCGTCCGTCCCGTGAGGGGGACGCCCTCTCCCTTGCCCGCTAACGATCCACCGCCGGAGTTGCCCGTGTCGAGTCCCGAGACCGAATGGATCTGGTTCAATGGACGGATGGTGCCCTGGGAAAGCGCCACCGTGCACGTGATGACCTACGCGCTGCACATGGGCGCCGCGGTGTTCGAGGGGATCCGCTGCTACGACACCCCGCGCGGCCCCGCCATATTCCGCCTCGACGCGCACCTGCTGCGCCTGGCCGACTCGGCCCGGATGTACCGCATGCCCATGCCGTACGACCCCGGCCAGCTGGCGGCGGCGTGCCACCAGGTCGTGCGCGAGAACCGGGTGCGCAGCGCCTACCTGCGCCCGCTGGCCTTCCTGGGACGCGGGCCGCTGGGCACCAACCCGCTGGGGAAGCCGGTGGAGGTGATTGTGGCCGCGCTGAACTGGGGCACCTACCTGGGGACCGGCGCGCTCGAGGAGGGGGTCGACGTGGGCGTCTCGTCGTGGCAGCGCCTGGCGCCCAACACCATGCCCACCATGGCCAAGGCCGCGGGCAACTACCTGTCGTCGCAACTGATGAGCATCGAGGCGCACCGCCACGGCTACGCCGAGGCCATCGCGCTGGACAGCAGCGGTCTGCTCAGCGAGGGGCCCGGCGAGAATCTGTTCCTCGTGCGCAACGGGGTCCTCTTCACGCCGCCCACCGCCGCGGCCGTGCTCCCCGGCATCACGCGCGACACCGTGATCACGCTGGCGCGCGAGCTGGGGCTGGAGGTGCGCGAGCAGACCGCCCCGCGCGAGGCGCTGTACGTGGCCGACGAGCTCTTCTTCACCGGCACCGCGGCCGAGGTCACCCCCATCCGCTCGGTCGACGGAGTGCCGGTGGGAAGCGGCGGCCGCGGCCCCGTGACCGCCGAGCTGCAGCGCCTCTTCTTCGGCCTGTTCGACGGCCGCACCGAGGACCGCTGGGGGTGGCTGGACTACGTCTCCGAGGCGCCCGCCTCCGGGGCCGCCGCCCCGCCGGACGCCACGGACCCGGAGCTCGCGGCCGTGTAGCGATCATCCCACCCCCTCGACCCAGCCCCAGGAGGTTCTGGATGGACACGCAGATCGACCCGGCAGGGATCCCGGCGCAGGCGCCGTTCACCGGGGAGAACATGATCCGCGAGATGTTCCGCGCGATCGACGCGCGCGAGTGGGACCGGCTCCCCGACTTCTTCGCCCCCGGCGCCGTGTACGAGCGCCCCGGCTACGAGCCGTTCGAGGGACTGGAGCGGCTGGACCGCTTCTACCGCCACGAGCGCGTGATCGCGAGCGGCGAGCATCGTCTGGAAGCGGTGCTGGTCGACGGGGGGAATGCCGCCTGCCGGGGCCGCTTCGTGGGCGTGCACCGCGACGGAAGCCCCATCGACGAGTCGTTCGCCGACTTCTACCGGCTGGCCGACGGCCGGATCACCCACCGCAGGTCGTTCTTCTTCCGCCCCGCGGTGTGACGACCTTCGTCGCCGTTCGGCTGCGATCCTTATCAGCCGAAATAGAGGGTCACTCCCCTTCCTGCGGCTCCTCAGAGCGGGCGGTGAGGTTGACGCGGGGGGATGCGATTGAGTAAAGTACTGTAACCACGAAACTTGGCTGATCACGTAAGGGCATCTGTCTTTCCAGGGCCACGGCGGCGCTGATGCCGCCGCCGGACTCCCGGGAGGGGCGGTCCGTCCACACGTGTCACACGTCATTTTACCCGGGAACGCTGTCCGGGCGCCGCGCGGCAGCGCCGCGGCGGAGGCGCGCCTCCTCGCGGCGCAGCATGTTCGGTGTCCGCCCGGTGGCGCGAGCGGGGCTGGAGACCGGCGTGTGCGACCGGTTCTCGATCGTCATGGAGCAGGGCGGCAACCGCCTGGTGCTCACCAGCGGGGTGGCCCCCGACTCGCCGATCGCCCGGCACGCGGCGCTGCACGGCGACGGCGCCCAGGGCTTCGGCTCCGGGAACACAAGGCGCTGTTCGGCGGTGGAGCGCGAGCAGGAACGCCGCGGGAACATCTGATGATCCAGACGCGGCCGGCGCCCCTTCGCCGCGGCTGGCGGAGGAGCGCGACGCGCGGGCGCTAGACGACCAGATCTGACGAAAGTCCCGCCGGCTTTCGATCCCGCGGAAGCCTGCTCGCTTCCGCGTAACCGTTTTCGCTCTTTCCCACTGGCATGGCGACGCCCACGATCGAAGGACAGGAAGCCATCCCGGACGCTGGAGCCATCCACGCGCCCGCGCTTGCTGATCCGGCGCTTCGCCCCGGCGACGTCGACCTTCCCTCCGGCACGTGCCTCCACGAGCTGTTCGAGGCGCAGGTGGAGCGCACGCCCGGCGCGGCCGCGCTCGTTTTCGAGGACGAGACGCTGAGCTACGCGGAGCTGAACGCGCGGGCGAACCGGCTGGCGCACCACCTCCGCGCCCTGGGCGTGGGGCCGGACGCGCGGGTGGGGATCTGCGCGGAGCGGGGCCTGGAGATGGTGGTGGGGGTGCTGGCCGTGCTGAAGGCGGGCGGGGCGTATCTCCCGCTCGACCCCGCGTATCCCCGAGAGCGGCTGCGCTACATGCTGGAGGACGGCGCGCCCGCGGCGCTCCTCACCGGGGCCGCGCTGCGCCCCCTGTTCGCCGACGCCACCCTTCCCGTGGTCGAGCTGGACGCCGCGGCGCCGGCGTCGGCTTCGCTCCCCGCGACCAACCCGGTGCGCGGCGGGCTCACGCCGGGCCACCTGGCGTACGTCATCTACACCTCCGGCTCCACCGGCCGTCCCAAGGGCGTGCGCGTGCCGCACGGGAGCGTCGGCGCCACGCTGGCCGCCGCGCGCGACGCGTTCGGGCTCGGTGCCGGCGACCGCGTGCCCTCGCTCGCCTCCTTCGCCTTCGACATCTGGCTGTTCGAGACGCTGCTTCCGCTGCTGGGCGGCGGCACCGTGCGGCTGGTCCCGCGCGACCGGGTACCCGACGTGCCGCGGCTGGTGGAGGAGCTGGCCGGGTGCACCGCGCTGCACGCCGTGCCGGCGCTGATGCGGCGCATCGTGGAGGAGGTCCGCGCCACGCCCGGCGGGGTGCCGGGCACCCTGCGCCACGCCTTCGTGGGC
>NZ_DATIND010000076.1 GCF_035474595.1 Longimicrobium sp. | reverse complement strand
TGGTCGTGATCATCGGCATCCTGGCCGCCCTCGCCATCCCCCGCTTCTCGAAGGCGTCGGACCGCGCCAAGGAGAAGGAGGCCGACGGCATCCTGAAGCAGGTGTACACGCTGCAGCAGACCTACAAGGCCCAGAACGGCGCGTACGCCACCGCCGTGACGGACCTGGAGAAGGTCGGCTTCGAGGCGCCCACCACGCTCAAGAACTACACGTGGGCCGGCGACGCGAGCATCGCGGACGGCGCCTGCCTGGCCAAGAGCCCGGCGACCGCCACGCACAACAGCCGCGCGATCAACTTCACCACCGGCGTGATCGACAACTGCTGATCCACGCTCGGCTGGACCCGGGAGCCGGAGGCCTTGCCTCCGGCTCCTTTTCGTTTCTACCTACTTCCGCGCGGCGAGCCCATCCGCGTACTTTCAAGCGCGGCGCGGCGCCATGAGAGAGACTTCGACCGGAAGCGGGAATGCCAGGACAGCGGAGAAACGAGAGGATGAAGCCCGGAGGGACGCCCCGGTGAGCGCGCACGCGGCGGTGCCCGCCTTCACCTACTCCGGCGACGAGCTGGACGCGCTGGCGGGGGCGCGCAACTACTACGGGTGGATCTCGGAGCGCTTCGCCCCGTATCTCGGCCGCCGCATCGTGGAGGTGGGCGCGGGGATCGGCACCTTCACCGACCACCTCCTGGCGCGCAGCCCTGACGCGGCGGTGACGGCGATCGAGCCCGCGGCGAACAACTATCCCCACCTCGCCCGCCACTTCGCGGACGACGATCGCGTCGCGCCCGTCCGGGGCTACCTGGACGGATCGCTCCCCGCGGCGGCGGCGGACTCGGTGGTCGCCGTGAACGTGCTGGAGCACGTGCGGGACGACGCGGCCTTCCTGCGCCACGTGGCGCGGGCGCTGGCGCCGGGCGGCCATCTTCTCCTCTTCGTTCCCGCCCTTCCCGCGCTGTTCGGCACGCTGGACCGCGCCTTCGAGCACTTCCGGCGCTACACGCGGCCCGTGCTGCGCGCGCGGCTGGCCGAGGCGGGGCTGGAGGCGCGCGAGGTGGCGTACGTGAACCTTCCCGGCGTGGCCGCGTGGTGGCTCAGCGGGAAGGTGCTGCGGAAGACGACGGTGAGCGCGCGCGACGCACGGCTGTACGACCGCTGGGTGATTCCCTGGGTGCGTGCCGTGGAGCGCCGGTGGAGCCCGCCGCTGGGGCAGAGCCTGCTGGCGGTGGCGCAAAAGCCCGGGAACGACGGAAGGGGGAGATGAGCGGCCTGACCCTGTCGGTGGTGGTGCCGGTCTACAACGAGGAGCGCCTGGTGCGCGCCTCGGTGGAGCGGCTGCGCGCCGTGCCGCTGAAGCTGGAGGTGATCTGCGTGGACGACGCCAGCACCGACGGCAGCCGCGCCGTGCTGGAGGCGCTCCTGCGCGAGGGAATGGTGGACGCGCTGCTCGTCCAGCCGCGCAACGGGGGGAAGGGCGCCGCCGTCCGCGCGGGGATCCAGCGCGCCACCGGCGACGTGATCGTGATCCACGACGCGGACCTGGAGTACGACCCGTTCGACCTCCCCCGGCTGCTGGAGCCGATCGCCGACGGGCGGGCCGACGCGGTGTTCGGCAGCCGCTTCACCGGAAGCCCGCGGCGGGTGATGTACTTCTGGCACCGCGTGGGCAACGGCGTGCTGACGCTGCTCAGCAACATGCTCACGGACCTGAACCTGACCGACATGGAAACCTGCTACAAGATGGTCCGCGCGGACCTGATGAAGCGGCTTCCGCTGCGGTCGCGGCGGTTCGGGATCGAGCCGGAGCTGACGGCGCTGCTGGCCAGGTCCCGCGCGCGCGTCTACGAGGTGCCGATCAGCTACGCCGGCCGGACGTACGCCGAGGGGAAGAAGATCGGGTGGCGGGACGGCTTCGCGGCGTTCTGGCACATCGCCCGCGCCAACCTGTTCTCCGGGCGCGTGCCTCAGGCGGCGGAGATCCGTGCATCTTCCGAGGCATCCGCGCTGCCGGACGCGCAGGCGCCACAGGCGTCGGCGCGCTGACCCAACATCGCTGGATCTCACGCGGAGACGCGGAGACGCGGAGTGACTCCCCGCGTTCTCCGCGTTTTTCTTCTATCCAGCTCACCGGATCTCACACGGAGGAAACGGAGAGAGACTGGTGCGCGTTCAGTCTCCCTCCGTTTCCTCCGTTCCCTCCGTGTGATCCATCCGCTTCTTCTAATCCCCCGTGTAGTCGACGTAGAAGTCGGGGTTCTCGTGCAGGCGCAGGCGGACCAGGCGCGCGGGGGCCAGCCGCGGGGCCACGCGCCGCCAGATGAGGAGGAGGATGTTCTCGGTGGTGGGGATCCGGCCGCCCGGCGCGAACTCGGGGACCGTGTGGTTCAGGTGCTGGTGGTCGAGGGGGATGGTGACCTCTTCGTGGAGGATGCGGTCCAGCGCGCCGAGGTCCACGGAAAAGCCGGTGACGGGGTCCACCTCGCCGGCCACGGTGGCCTCGAGCAGGTAGTCGTGGCCGTGGCCGTGCGGGTTGGCGCAGGGGCCGAAGACCTCGCGGTTGCGCTCCTCGCTCCACTCCGGGCGGTGGTAGCGGTGCGCGGCGCTGAAGCGGAGCTTGCGGGTGAGCTGCATCACGGGCATGGGGCACCTGGCGGAAAGGCGGAACCGGGAGGGGATCATAAGCAACGGGGCCGCGGCGGGACAGGCTGCGGGCCGCGCGCGCAAGGGCGCTCTGGTACCGTGCCGGGTATGCTCCTTGCGTAACCGGAGCCGTGACGTCCGCGGTTCCGCTTCGGCTGGTTCCCCCGGTACCCTCACTCCATGCTTGCGACCGCCCCGGCAGTAGAGACTTCCGTGCGTTCCGATTCGCGCGACGCGCGCGCCCCGCACCTGAGCACGTACGTGCCTGCCCGCCTGGACCCCGCGACCGCGCCCGTGGTGCTGATCGCCGAGGACCACGAGGACAGCCGCGACGCGCTGCGCACGCTGCTGGACGCGCTGGGCTACCGCGTGGTGGTGGCGACGAACGGGGTCGAGGCGGTGGAAGTGGCGCGGGCGCACCAGCCGGACCTGATCCTGATGGACATGATGATGCCCATCGTGGACGGCTTCCAGGCCACGCGCACTCTGCGCGCCGACGAGGCGTTCCGCGAGGTTCCCATCATCGCCATCACGGCCATGGAGGGCGCGCGCGAGGCGGTGCTGGCGGCGGGGTGCAGCGACCTGGCCGTGAAGCCGCTGGACATCCGCGCCTTCCTGGAGCGCCTGAAGGTGTGGCTCGCCTCCGGCCGGCCGAGCTGATTCGCTCCACGCCGATCGCCGTCGAAAAAGCCCCCGCCCGGTTTGACCCGGACGGGGGCTTTCTCGATTCGTCTGGCATCGCGCCACGCGACTACTGCTCGAAGACGTGCGTGCCGGCGGGCGGGGTGAAGGTGAAGAGCGCGTCGGCGACGGGCTGGTTCACCTTCAGGTTGCGCAGCTCCACGCGGCGCACCGAGTTGTTCTCCTCGGTCATCTCGAAGCGGCGCACCAGGTTGTCCTGCTTGTCCACCCAGATACGGATCACCTTGTACGGCGATTCGCGCTTCGGCACCAGCGTGAGCGCCCAGGTGGGGCGCCCGGCCACGGTTTCCTCGCCGTTCAGCGTGGCCACGAAGCGCTCGGTGGCGTTGCTCAGGAACTGGCGCTGGAAGTCGGCCTGCTCGCCGCCCTCGGCGATGCTGGTGCGCAGCACCTGGGTGCGGTCCGAGCTGGGGTAGTAGATCCAGAAGTGCCGCCCGTCGGCCACCATCACGTCACCCGCCGGCTCGCTGAAGCGCATCAGGAAGCGGTCGGGCTTGCGCTGGTACAGCTTGCCCGCGCTGCGCTGGTTGCTGCCCAGCAGCGGCACGTTCAGCGTCTGCGTGAAGTCCGCCTCCAGCGAGCGGATGCCGTTCGCCGCCTGCTCCACCCGCGTCAGGATCTCCGCCGCGCGATCGGAACTCCGAGCCGCCG
>NZ_DATIND010000075.1 GCF_035474595.1 Longimicrobium sp. | reverse complement strand
CCCTCCCGCAAACTGCGCGGGAGGGGGTGTAAACTTCGACGAGCATCCCGCGCGTCGCCCGGATCTCGATCCGCGCAGTTCTCCCCCTCCTGCCCGCGAAGCGGGGGAGGGGGCCGGGGGGAGGGGGCCCTCGCCCGTGCCGGACGCCTGCCTCGCACGATGAAGTTCTCCCCCTCTCCCGCGCAGTTTGCGGGAGAGGGGGCCGGGGGGTGAGGGGCCCCGCGCAGCGGGCGCCGTAAAAGCCCGCCTGCCTCAGGACCCTCCCCTCCGTCATCCAGCGCTGCCCCCCCTCCCACGCCCCTCGAACGACAAAGGCCGGCTCGAGCGCTCCTCGTGCGAGAAGCATCGAACCGGCCTAGTCGTCTCCGCGGCGGCGGAAGAACGGGAAGATGCGCGACCTTCGCCGCGGCGCCGTTACGCTGAACCGCCAGTACTCCACCTGGTCCCCCACCTGCAGGACCGCGAAGTACACCGCGGTGGGAACCCGCTGCCCCTGGAGGTCGCGGCCGTCCCAGTAGGCCTGCTTTCGGCCGGGCTCGGTGTAGCGCAGGTTGAGCACCGGCACGTTGCTGCCGCGGGGATGCCCCACGGCACGGGGGATGGCCACCAGCTGGCCCAGCATGTTCACGATGCGGATGGTGACCAGCTTGGGCTCACCAGCCGCAAAGATCCGCTCCTCCAGTACGAAGGGGATGTAGGTGTCGGGATTTGCAGGCTCGGGATAGTTCTGCTCCACCCGGAATCCGCGGGACTGGGGGCCGGTGTTGCCCTGCGCACGAACGCCGGGAGGGGAGCCGCCGCAGATGAGCCACAAGAGGAGCAGAACAGATGGTGCACGCAGCATCAGCACCCTTTCTGTTCACCAGGTTTCGTACGTGGTATGCTCCTCCGTAAGCGGGGCCCTGCCGTTGGATGTGCGGTCAACATACCCGCGCCGCACGCGCGGGGTCAAGCAAGGTCCGGTGCGACATTCGTTTGCGGACTCTCCCCGTCTTCCTCTGCCTCGTCCACCACCTCCGCCGGTGCGCCCGGCACGGTGCCGGCGCTCTCCAGGAACAGCTCCAGCGAGCGGAACGGCCGATCCTGCGCCAGCTGCGCCTCCAGGAACGCCTTGAGCAGCGCGCGGTGCGTCCCCGGCCGGGCCACGCCCCCCTCGGGCACGTGGCCCGCCAGCATCCGCCGCAGCTCCGCCCGGCTCTCCGCGTCCAGCACGCGCCCCGCCCGCCTGCACCCCGTGCACGCCGCCCCGCCCGCCATCGCATCGAAGCGCACGGGCTCGTCCGGGTCCAGGACGCGGCCGCAGTGGATGCACGCGCCCGCCTGCGGCTCGAACCCCAGCAGCACGATCAGCGACCACGCGCCCGTGAGCGACGCCGCCAGCGCCTGCTCCGGCCCGCGCGCCTCCGCCACCAGGTCCCAGGCATCCGCCAGGGCGTGGTACAGGTCGGGGTGCGGCTCCTCCGTCCCCGTGCGCATCACCACCTCGGACAGGAGCGAGGCGCCCGCGAAGCCCACGAGAGAGCGGCCCAGCGCCTGCCGGCTGCGCAGCAGGTCGAAGCCGCCGAGCGTGTGCAGGTCGCGGCCGTAGCGGTGGTAGAAGGTGGCGGTTCCCTCGGTGAAGGGCTCCAGCACCCCGCCGTACCGGCTCTTCGGCCGCAGCGCGCCCTTGGCGATCACCGACACCAGGCCGTGGTCCCACGTATACAGGCGCAGGATCTTGCTGGTCTCGCTGTACGGGAACGCCTGCAGCACCAGCGCGCGCGTGCTCACCAGCGCCACGGCGGCCTCCCCTACCCCGCCGTGCGCCCCCGCCGCGCGGCGTACACGGCGCCGCCGGCGAGGATGGCGCCCGCGATCCCCAGCGCCAGCCAGCGCGGGTCCACCGGCGGCGGCTGGGGCCCGCGCCAGTCCAGCGCCGGCGCCGCGCCCGCGCGCAGCCCCGTCGCCAGGTAGCGGGTGAAGTTCTCTCCCTGCACGCTGTACGGCGCGCCGCTGCCCAGGCCGCGCGCTTTCACGTCGGGCGCGGGCTCGCGCACGTACACGAACAGCGTGTCGGTCGGACGGCCGAGCGCCACCGGCATCCGCTTCACGTTCGCGGGAAGCTTGTAGCGGAAGAAGAACTCGCGGTCGCCGGGGATCAGCGGCTGCGTGAACCACGCTTTATCCCCCATCCGCACCATCCCCCCGAAGGTCACCTTCGCGCTGTCGGCCCGGTCGCCCTCGCCCGCCTCGAAGGCGTCGCTCCCCGGCGGGAGGGCGATGGAGAGGAGCGGCTTCGGCTCGGCGACCAGGGTGCGGGCGGACGGGTTGCGCAGGCGCACGATCTCGCCGACTTCCATGCTCCCGTCCATGTTGGGCGCCAGGAACACGTCGCGGCGGCTCACCCGCACCGAGTCGGCCAGCGCCGCCGACGAGGTGGTGTCGTAGACGGTGATGGCGTACTGCGCGGCCGGGTCCTCGGGGTGCACGGCGGGGCCGAAGTAGCGCACCCCGTCGGCGATGGCCGTGGCGAAGAAGACGGTGAACCCCGCGGCCGGGTCGTCGGGCGGCAGGGGGATGGAAAAGCGGCCGCCGGCGGCGGAGACGGTGCTGTCGATCTGGCCGCGGGTGTCGCGGGTCACGCGGTGCAGCTGCACGCGCACGCCGGGCGCGCCCCGGCCCGCCTTCACCACGCGGCCGTTCAGCACGCGCTGGGCGGCGAGCGGCGCGGCGAGTGCGAGCGCGGCGAGCAAAACGAGCGCGAGGCGAGCCGCCGGGGGGCGGGCCGCCTCGCGGAGTCGGCGGAGCGGGATCACGGGTTGAAGCGGCCCAGGTCTTCGGGATTCAGGCGGCGCAGGTACTCCTTCAGCTCCTCGGAGGTCAGCCCCGCGCCGGGCGGCAGCTCCACCTCGCCGCCGGGAACGTCGTCGCCCGCCTCGGGAGGGGCGATCTCGAACGCGGCGGTGGTCAGCAGCTCGTCGCCCGCGAACAGCTGCGCGCGCGTGCGCAGCGCGATGGCGATGGAGTCCGACGGGCGCGCGTCCACGGTGAACAGTTCCTCGCCGCGCTGGATGACCAGCTCGGCGAAGTAGGTGTTGTCCTGCACGCGGGTGATGAGGACGCGCGTGAGGTGGCCGCCCAGCCCGTTGATGATGGACGGGAAAAGGTCGTGCGTGAGCGGGCGGGCGAACTTCATCCCCGCCAGCTCCATGGCGATGGCGCTGGCCTCGGCGGGGCCGATCCAGATGGGCAGAACGCGGTCGCCCTCCTCCTCCTGGAGGATGACGACCGGCGACTTGGTGTTCTGGTCGAGCCCCAGGCTCTGTACCCGTACCTTGATCATCGGTCCCGCCGTGCAAGCAATGGGGTGGGATGGCGCTGTCCGCTCGCTCGCGTTCGCCGCCTCACCCACCCGGCCTGGTGTGTCGATGCCTGAGGATTCCGCCCCGCCCGCCGATACGACCGACCGCAGGGAATGTTCCGCGCGGGTGGTAGCGGCGAAGGGCGGGATCGGGGCGTCTTCCCTTCCGGCTCAAGGACGACTTCGGGGGATGTGGACGCCCGGGATCGTCGCGTCTCCGAAGCGCTCGCGCCGCCCTCTCCCCGCGCCTTAGAGCGCTCGCCCTCTCCCGTACCGGGCGAGGGGGGCTGCCGCACCCTCCACGCGGCCTGCGAACTCTGGTTGCGCGGATGCTCCGGTCGTGCCGGGATGCCGGTTCAGCGACCTCTCCCGGTACGGGAGAGGTGGACGGCCTCAGCCGGACGGAGAGGGCGCGATGCCGGGCGCGCGCACCGAAAACCGTCGAGCGCCCCTGTCCCCTGTCCCTGTCCCCTATCGCCCTACGACCCCGCCTTCGCCGCGGTGCGCAGATCGTCCACCCGCGGCGTCTCCTCCCAGGGGAAGAGCTTCACCTCGCCCCTGCCGTTCTGCGACATCTCGGAGGTGCGGCCGAAGTGGCCGTACGCGGCGGTCGGGCGGTAGATCGGGGTGCGCAGGCCCAAGGACTGGATGATCCCCTTGGGCGTGAAGTCGAACACCTCGCGCAGCGCGTTCTCGATCATCTCCTCGTCCACCTGCGCGGTGCCGAAGGTGTCCACGCGCACCGACACGGGCTGGGCCACGCCGATCGCGTAGGCCAGCTGGATCTCGCAGCGGCGGGCGAGACCGGCGGCCACCACGTGCTTGGCCGCCCAGCGCGCGGCGTACGCGGCGCTGCGGTCCACCTTGGTGGGGTCCTTGCCGCTGAACGCGCCGCCGCCGTGGCGCCCCATCCCGCCGTAGGTGTCCACGATGATCTTGCGCCCGGTGAGCCCCGCGTCGCCGTGGGGCCCGCCGATCACGAAGCGGCCGGTGGGGTTCACGTGGATCGTGGTCTTCTCCGGGTCGAACAGCCCTTCCGGGAGCGACGGGGTGATCACCTGCTCGATCACCCCCTGCCGGATCTCGTCCTGCGTGGCCTCGGGGTCGTGCTGCGTGGAGACCACCACCGTGTCCACGCACACCGGGCGGTCGCCCTCGTACTCCACCGAGACCTGCGTCTTCCCGTCGGGGCGCAGCCAGGCCAGCGTGCCGTCCTTGCGCACCGCCGCCAGCCGCTCGGCCATGCGGTGGGCCAGCAGGATGGGGGTCGGCATCAGCGCGTCGTTCTCGTCGGTCGCGTAGCCGAACATCATCCCCTGGTCGCCCGCGCCGCCGGTGTCCACCCCCTGCGCGATGTCGGGGCTCTGCCGGTCGATGGTGGTCATCACCGCGCAGGTGTGCGCGTCGATGCCGTACTGGGCGTCGGTGTAGCCGATCCCCTTCAGCGTCCCGCGGACGATGGAGGGAATGTCGACGTAGGTGGAGGTGGTGATCTCGCCGGCCACCACGGCCACGCCGGTGGTCACCAGCGTCTCGCAGGCCACGCGCCCCGTGGGGTCGTCGGCCAGGATGGCGTCGAGAACGGCGTCGCTGATCTGGTCGGCGATCTTGTCGGGGTGCCCCTCGGTGACCGACTCCGAGGTGAAGAGCTGGCGGCGGGCCATCGGGTATCTGTCCGGGGAGATGCGTGTGTGTGGCGGAAGTTCGCTTGCGGCGGGAAGATACCGCGTCAGCCGGACCCCGACAAGCTCCACGGCCCGGCGAACTTGGAGAGGTCGAGCGCCGCCCCCAGCCGGCTGGTGAGCGCCCTCAGCACCGCGTCGGGGGTGGGCGCGCGCACCGCCTCGGCCACCGCGGCCTCGGCCTCGGCGAACGAGACCGAGCGGATGACCTTCTTGATCTCGGCCAGCGACGCGGGGCCCACCGAGAGCGAGCTCACCCGCATCCCGATGAGCATGAACGCGGCGACCGGGTTGGCCGCCACCTCGCCGCACACGCCCACCTCGATCCCCGCCTCGCGGCCGGCGCGCGCGGTCATGTCCATCAGCCGCACCACGGCGGGGTGGAAGGGGTTGTAGAGCTTGGCCAGGCGCGAGTTGCCGCGGTCCACGGCCAGCGTGTACTGCACCAGGTCGTTGGTGCCGATGGAGAAGAAGTCCACGTGCCGCGCCAGCTCGGGCGCGCTGAGCGCCGCGGCCGGCGTCTCGATCATCGCCCCCAGGCTGTACGTCTCCGGCACCTCGTGCCCCTCGGCGGCCAGCTGCTCGCGCGACTCCTCGATCAGCCGGCGCGTCTGCTCCACCTCGGAGATGTCGTTGATGAGCGGGAGCATGATGCGCACGTCGCCGTGCTTCATGGCCCGGAGCAGCGCGCGCAGCTGGGTGCGGAAGATGGCCGGCTCATCGAGGCAGACGCGGATGGCGCGCCACCCCAGGAAGGGGTTCTCCTCGGGCGCCATGTGCAGGAACGCCGGGAACTTGTCGCCGCCCAGGTCGAAGGTGCGGATGATCACCGGGTGCGCCGGGAAGGCCTCGGCCACGGCCCGGTACGCGCGGTACTGCTCGTCTTCGCCCGGCGCGGTGTTGCGGCCCACCACCAGGAACTCGGTGCGGTACAGGCCGATGCCGCAGGCGCCGTGGTTGCGGGCGCTGGTGGCCTCGCCGGGAAGGTCGATGTTGCTGCGCAGCTCCAGCCCCACCCCGTCGCGGGTCCGGGACGGGAGATGGGCCAGCAGCACCAGCTCCTGCTCCCACTCGCGCACCGCGAAGTCGCGCTCGCGGTAGGCCTGCTGCTCGTCGGCGCTGGGGTCCACGATCACCCGCCCCGTGCGCCCGTCCAGGATCACCTCCTGCCCGTCCCTCACCTGCTCCGACAGGTCGCCCAGCGACACGACGCAGGGGATGTCGAGCGAGCGCGCCAGGATGGACGAGTGCGAGGTGCGCGTGCCCAGGTCGGTGGCGATGCCGATGACGTGCTCGGGGTCCAGCTGCACGGTGAGCGACGGCGTGAGCTCGCGGGCCACCAGGATCACGTGCTTGTGCTCGGCCGCGCGCGACCCGATGTCGGGGTCGGGAAGCGACATCAGGCGCCGCTGCACGCGGTTCTGCACGTCGGCCAGGTCGTTCAGCCGGTCCAGCACCATGGGGTGGGAGGAGTGCGAGAGGGCCGACTCCCACTCCAGCACCCGCCACTCGAAGGCGCGCTCGGCGCTCAGGTGGTTCTCGCGGATGTAGCCGAGCGTTCCCTGCACCAGGTCGGCGTCCTCGAGCATCAGCAGCTGCGGCTCGAAGATCTGGGCCTCCACCTCGCCCATCTTCTTCGCGGTGCGCTCCATCAGCTCGCGGATGCGCCCCTTGGCCCACTCGCAGGCGTCCAGGAAGCGGACGACCTCGTCTTCCACGCGCTCGGGCGCCACCGTGGCGCCGTGCGGCACGCGCGGCACCTCCCAGCGCAGCACGCGCGCGGGGGCGATGACGATTCCCGGCGCGGCCGGGATCCCGTCGCGGACCAGGCTCACGGGCGTCAGTCCTCTCCGAACCGGTTCTGGATGAGCTGCACCAGCGCGTCCACCGCCGCCTGCGAGTCGTCGCCCGCGGCGCGGATCTGCACGGTGCTGCCGCACTCGGCCGCCAGCATCATCACCCCCATGATGCTCTTCCCGCTCACCTCCACGTCTTCCTTGCGGATCCAGACGTCGGCGGCAAAGCGGTTGGCCAGCTTCACGAACTCCGCGGCGGGGCGCGCGTGGAGGCCGTACTTGTTCACGATCTGCACTTCGCTGCTCGTTTCCATCCGTCCCGGCGGTATCAGGTGCGTGCGAGGACCAGCCCCGCGATCAGCGCGACAACCATGGCCACGGCGGCGGCGGCGCGCACGCGGCGGCCCAGCGCCACCCCCAGCACGGCCGCGGCGGCGCCCGCGGCCCACTCCCAGGCGTGCGAGCCCTTCGGCGCCGCCGCCAGCGCCGCGGCCAGCCCGGCCAGCAGCGCCCCCGCCTGCGCGGCGCGGTCGCCCATGCGCTGGAAGGGAACGCCGCGCAGCGTGCCGCCGATCCGCAGCCCGTCGCGCAGCCCCGTCCTGAGGCCCCACGCGCGCATCCACAGGTGCAGCGCGTTGAACACCAGCAGGAAGGCGAGCGCCCCCACCCACCAGGCGGCCCCGGCGAGGACGAGGGAGACGCCCAGCAGCACCGACATCGGCCGCCACATCAGCCACACCAGGCGGTCGCCGAGCGTCCCGAGCGACCCACGGACGGCGGCCTTGAAGCGCGCCACCGTTTCCGGCGGCACGCGCTCGGCCTCCAGCCGGGCGATGGCGCCCGCGGCCACGGCGGCCAGGTACGGGTGGCTGTTGAAGAGCTCGGTGTGCCGCCCCAGCGCCCGCCGCAGCGCCTCGTCGTCGCCCGCGTGCACCCGCCGCAGCGCGGGACTCAGGATGAACGCCAGCCCCGTGCCGATCAGCGTCTGGTAATTCCAGCTCCCCTGCACGGCGAAGGAGCGCAGCAGCATGCGCCGGCGCACCCCCGCGCCCAGCTCCGTCACCTCAGCCATGCCACCGCCGCCCCGGCCGCCGCGCCCGCCAGGAAGAACGGGTAGTTCCCCCGCCCGAAGAGCCGCAGCGCCGAGGCCACCCCCGCCACCACCGCCAGCCGGACGACGGTTCCGACAGCGATTTCCGGGAAGCCGGAGAAGTCGATCGTCCCCAGCAGCAGGTCCAGCACCCCCACGCCGACCAGCGTCAGCACCGCGCCGCGCGCGAAGTCCACCGCGACCGGCGTCAGGTGGCGCCGCGCCACCTCCCGCGGCGTCACTCCCTCGGGCGGCGAGCCGGCGAAGCGGACGTTGAACTGGCGCATCCGCTCCACCGAGTATCCCCCCACCCACTCCAGCGCCAGGGCGACCAGAACGGCCACCAGCAGCGTGGCCGACGCGGCGACGGGGGGCGACTGCGAGGCGGCGAAGACGCCGCCCACGGCCACCGAGGCCGGGCCCCCCTCGGGGTACTTCGCCGCGCCCACGGGGAGGACCGCGAGATGCAGCGCCTCGAGCACGATCCCCGCCTGGATCCCCAGCATCGGCCGGCCGACGGCGAGCCCCCCGAGCGCGGCGGCCACGAAGGGGCGCGACACCATGAACTGCCCCACCGAGGTCCCGTCGAGCGCGACGAGGCCCCCCAGCAGGGCGAGCACGGCGGTCTGCGCGGCGGTGGGAATCATCTCATACCCGTTTTACGGACGTGCGTGATTCCCGGCGCACGTGTGGCGACTGGCCATGGATCCTTCGGCCTGCCGCCGCCGGTGCGTGGACCGGTTCGCCGTGGCCGGCCTCAGGATGACGTCTCCGGGCGCGTATCGAATGCACAGTCGATCTCAAGGTCCGTATCAGCCGGGCGTCAGTTCCTTCAGCGGCACCTTCTTCGACGCGGGCAGGTCCCGCGCCGACACCTCGGCCCCGCCGGCGGCGATCACGTCCAGCTGCCCGCGCTCCTCGGGGCGCAGGTGCAGGTACGAGAGGATGCGCGCGCGCCCCTCGGCGTGGTGGATCCCGCCCAGGTTCACCTCTTCGCCCGCCAGCAGCCCGCCCTCGGCCATCCGGGCCGCGGTGGCGACGTCGCGGACCAGCACGATGGTGCGCTTGTGCTCGGCCTTCCACGCCGGCAGGTCGCCGCGCGCGGTGGCCACGGAAAGGAAGCGCGCCTCGATCTCCGGGGGCACCCCCAGGCAGTACAGCTCCTGCTCCCACGGGCTGGCCGCGAGATCATCATCCACCACCACGATGCGGTCGGCGTGGAGCGGGCCGCCCCAGCCCACCACCACCTGGCCGTGGATGAGCCGTTCGTCGACCCTAAACAGCACGATCGGCATGCGCCGCCGCCTCCCGGTGGGCGCCGCTGACCCCCGCGCGCCCCTTCTCCACCAGCCGCTCCACCAGCTCGGCCAGCGGCATCTCGCGGTGGAAGACGAAGTCCAGCAGCACGGGCAGGTTCACCCCGGTCACGATCCCCGTTCCCGGCCGCTCCAGCGCGATGCGCCGCGCGGTGAAGGCGCAGCTTCCGCTTCCCATGTCGGTGAAGACGATGGCGGGACCCTCGTCGCCCAGCGCGCCCGTGACGCTGGCCTGCAGCGCCTCGGGGCCGCACCCCTCGTTGCTGAGCGGGACCAGCGCATCGCCCTCCACGCCGCTGATGGCCAGGACCGACGACACCAGCCCCTGCGCCAGCGACCCGTGCGCCACCACGACGCCGCGCACCGGCTCACTCATAGTCTTCCTCCAGGTACTCCAGGGTCCCGGACATGCGCGCCTGCAGCCGCCGGTTGAACAGCGCGGCGGTGTCGTGGCCCGAGAACTTCAGCAGGTGGTTCATCGCCACCACCTCGCAGACCACGGTGATGTTCTTTCCCGGCACCAGCGGGATGGTGACCTTGGGCACGGGCACGCCCAGGATCTCGGCGAACTGGGGATCCAGCCCCGTGCGGTCGTAGGTCGCGCTCCCGTTCCACACCTCCAGCTGCACCACCACCTCGATGCGCTTCTGCTGGCGGATGGCGCGGATGCCGAACAGGCGGTGCACGTCGATGATCCCCACGCCGCGGATCTCCATGTGGTGCCGCTGCAGCTCGTGCCCGCGCCCGATCAGCACCTCGTGCCCGCGCCGCGACACGATCACCAGGTCGTCGGCCACCAGCCGGTGCCCGCGCTCCACCAGGTCGAGCACCGCCTCGCTCTTCCCTACCCCGCTGGTGCCGGTGAAGAGCAGCCCCACGCCGTACACGTCGGCCAGCGAGCCGTGCATGGTGGTGGTGGGCGCGAAGCGCTCTTCCAGGAACGGCTTGATGCGGGTGTAGAACTCGGAGGTCTTGAGCCCCGAGAGGATCACCGGGGTGCCCACGCGGTTGGCCACGTCGATCAGCGGCTCCGGCGGCGCCTGCCCCTTGGTGATGAAGATGACGGGAATGTCGAAGGAAAGGAACGCCTCGATGGCGCTGGTGCGGCGGTCGTCGTCCAGCGACTCGAGGAACGAGATCTCGGTTTCGCCCAGCACCTGCACGCGGTCGCTGGGAAAGCGCTCGCTGTAGCCGGTGAGCACCAGCCCGGGGCTGGAGATGTCGGGGTTGTGGATCTCGCGGACCAGCCCGCGCCCGTCGGTGAGCAGCTCGAGACCGAGCGGCTCCTTCTTGGTGCGCAGCAGCTCGTCGACCGTCAGGGTGGAAGGCAATCCGCCGCTCCGTCTCGCGTCCGCGTTTTCGTTTGCCGGGTAGACGCGGAAGGATGCGACGCGGTCACGCGGGGGGCAAGGGGAAGTCCTAAGTCCTAAGTCCTAAGTCCTAAGTCCTAAGTCCTAAGTCCTAAGTCCTAAGTGCTGAGTGCTGAGTGCTGAGTGCTGAGTGCTGTCAACGCCGGGTGAAAGTCTGACACTTCTGGCGGCCGAAAATCTGACAGCCGGGAGTGGGTGACGAGCCCGAGTCGTCGCGTCGAAATCAGAGGGTGGAGGTGCTCGCGGTGGGAGTCGGG
>NZ_DATIND010000074.1 GCF_035474595.1 Longimicrobium sp. | reverse complement strand
AGCTCCGGGCCGGCGCCGGACGCGTTCTGCAGCGCGATCATCGCCTGGAAGACGGGGGGATGGCTCAGGCTGCGCTCCACCTTCAGCTCGTCCACCAGCTGGTCGAATGGCACCTCCTGGTGCGCGTACGCCTCCACCGTCGTCTGGCGGACGCGGCCCAGCAGCGCGCGGAAGGACGGGTCGCCGGAGAGATCCATCCGCAGCGCCAGCGTCTGCACGAAGAAGCCGATCAGCGGCTCCGTCTGCGGATGCGTGCGCCCGGCCACCGGCGTGCCGACCACCAGGTCGTCCTGGCCGCTCCAGCGGTGCAGCAGCGCGGCCCAGGCGGCGGCCACGGCCATGAAGGGCGTGGCCCCCTGCGCGCGGGCCAGCGCGGAGAGCCGCTCGTGCAGGGGACGCGGGATGCGGAAGCGGCGCGAGGCCGCGCCCGTTCCCAGCACCGCCGGGCGCGGGCGGTCGGTGGGCAGGTCCAGCAGCACCGGCGCGCCGGCCAGCCGGGCGCGCCAGTACTCCACCTGCCGGGCGTGCTCCTCCCCCGCCAGCCGCGCGCGCTGCCACGCCGCGTAGTCCGCGTACTGGATGGCGAGCGGCGGCAGCGGCGAGGGCTCGCCGCGGGTGAAGGCGCCGTACAGCGCCGCCAGCTCGCGGTAGAGCACCCCCGTGCTCCACCCGTCGCTGACGATGTGGTGCAGGGTGACCGCCAGCACGTGGTCGTTCGCCGCGACGCGCAGCAGCCGCGCGCGCACCCCGGGCTGCGCCGCCAGATCGAACGGGGCGCCGGCCTCCTTCTCCGCCCAGGCGCGCAGCGCCGCCTCGCGCTCGTCCGCGGCAAGGGACGGCAGGTCGTCGATGGACAGGACGCGCCCGGGGGGCGGCAGCACCTGCTGCACCGGCGCGGCGCCGCGGAGGACGAAGAGGGTGCGCAGCGCCTCGTGCCGCCGGACGATCTCCGCCAGCGCGCGCTCCAGCGCGGCGACGTCGAGCGGGCCGTGCAGCCGCAGGAGGAGCGGGATGTTGAACGCGGCGCTCCCGGGCTCCAGCTGGTGCAGGAACCAGAGCCGCTGCTGCGCGCCCGAGAGCAGCGCCGGCGCGCCGGGGTCGCGGGGGCGGATGGCGCCGGCGCCGGGTGCGTCGGTCCTGATGCCGGCGCGCAGCAGCCTGGCCAGCACGGCCTGCTTGGCCGCGGAGAGGCTTTCCCTGCGATGGGCGATCTCGTCGATGGACATGCTTCCCGCTTCCTTGCGTGCTGATGCGGTTGCCTGCACCGGAGCCGGCTCCGCGACCCGCGAGCCACACCATCCACCGCTCGCGAACTCCGCCCGTTCACCGTTCACCCCGTCACCCGAGCGCCAGCGCCTCCTCCTCGCTCATCGCCTCCACGGCGGCGAGCGCGGCGTCCTCGATCTCGCGCGCCAGGGCGGCGACGGTGGGGGCGCGGAAGATGGCGTCCATCTTCAGCTCCACGCCGAACTGCAGCCGCAGGCGGCCGATCACGCCGGTACCGAGCAGCGAGTGGCCGCCCAGCTCGAAGAAGTCGTCCTCCACGCCCACCCGCTCCAGCCCCAGCATCTCCCG
>NZ_DATIND010000073.1 GCF_035474595.1 Longimicrobium sp. | reverse complement strand
CGGCGCGGCGCCGGGGCGGCGGGCGGGCTTCCGCTCGGACGACGCGGCCTCGGCCTCCTCCAGCGACTCGGCGATGGCCAGGGCGCGCTCGGCGGCTTCCTCGCGGAGGCGCTTGATCTCCTCGCGGGCGCGGAAGAGCTCGTCGGTGATGGAGAGCGCGGCCAGGGTGGCGGCGCGGAAGGGCTCCAGCGTCTGGAAGCCGGGGAGCGCGCGGATGGTGGCGTCGACGTGAGCGGCCACGGCGCGCGTGTACTCGGGCGGCACGTCGCTGCGCAGGACGTGCTTCTCGCCCGCGATCTCCACCGCCACGGTGTGGCGCGGCGGGGGCGGTCGGCGCGGGGGGCGGCTCATCTGCGCTGCTCCAGCACGGCGAGGCGCGCCAGCAGACCGGTGATCCGCTTGCGCGCCTCGGCCGTGCGCGACACCAGCACGGCGTTCTCCGCCCGCAGCCGCCGCAGCTCGTCGCCCGCCTCGGCGGACGGCAGCGGCCCCAGCGTCGTCAGCTCCTCCAGCTCACGGCGCAGGCGCGAGACCTCGGCCTCGGCCTCGCGCGCGCGGCGGCGCCACCCCTCCAGCGCGGCGGCGGCGGCCCGGGCGGCGCGCTCCAGGCGCTCCCACCCGGCCGCGGGGTCGGCGCCCTCGTCGTCACCGGCGGCGTACACCGTGCCGCTCCTCCAGCGCCTTCAGCACGCGCTCCACGGAAGCATCGACCTCCTTGTCGGTCAGCGTGCGGTCCGGCGCGCGGTAGCGCAGGCGCCACGCGAGGCTGCGCGTTCCCTCCGGCAGCCCCTTCCCCTCGTACAGGTCGAACGGCGCCACCCCCTCCAGCAGCGCCCCGGCCGCGCCGCGGATGGTCGCCTCCAGCTCCGCCGCGGTGACGGCGAACGGCACCAGCAGCGCCAGGTCGCGCTCGCTCCCCGGGTGCGTGGGCAGGGGGACGTAGCGGGCCCCGCGCCCGCCCGCGGCCGCGGGGAGCGCGGCCTCCAGCACCAGCACCGGCGCGGCCCACGCGGGCGCGTCCACCGCGCCTTCCGGCGCCTGCCACGCCCAGCCGACCGTCCCCGCGTCGGTCACCAGCTGGAAGCCGGGGACGCCGCCGGCCTCGCCCGTCTCCACGCGCGCGCCGGGGTACTCGGCCGCGAGGTCCTCGAACAGCGCCTTCAGGTCGTAGACGTCGAAGGTCCCCGCCTGCCCGCTCCAGTGCGTGGGCGCGCGCGCGCCGCTGAACGCCGCGGCGATCCTCCGCTCCTCGCCCGGCGCCCCGCCGTGCTCCGGCGCGCGGAAGACGGTGGCGATCTCGAAGAGCCGCACGTCGCGCACGCCGTGGGCGAAGTTGTGCTCCACGCGCCGCAGCAGCGAGCCCGCGAGCGCCGTGCGCAGGAACGCATCCTCCTGCGACAGGGGATTCAGCACCCGCGCGGATCCCGGCGTCTCGGCGGTGAACGGCAGCGTCAGCGCCTCGAGGAATCCCCAGCGTACGAACAGGCCGCGCAGCCGCCGGACGACGGCCACCGACGGGTCCTCGGGGACGGCGGAGGGGCGGAACGGGAGCAGCGCGTCGGCGAACGAGCCGTAGCCGCGGCGCCGCGCGATCTCCTCGATCACGTCGATCTCGGTGCGCACGTCGTAGCGGTAGCCGGGAACGGTGACGCGCACGGGCTGCGACTTCTTCACCTCGAAGCCGAGCGGGTCCAGCAGCCGGTCGATCTCGGCCGCGTCGATGTGCACGCCCAGCACGCGCCCCACCCGCTCGGGGCGCACGGCGATCACCGGGCGCTCGAACGGGCGCGGATCGACGTCGATGGCGGCGACCACGCGCCCGCCCGCGACCGCCAGGATCAGCTCGATCACCCGCACCAGCGCCTCGGGCTGGCCCTCGGGATCGACGCCGCGCTCGAAGCGGTAGCTGGCATCGGTGGAGAGCCCCAGGCGGCGCGCCGTCTTCCGCACCGTCTTCTGTTCGAAGAGCGCGCACTCCAGGAAGATGGAGGTCGTCGCATCCCCCACCTCGCTGTTCTCGCCGCCCATGATCCCCGCGAGGGCGACGGCGCGCTGCGCGTCGGCGATGACGAGATCCGCCGCCTCCAGCGCGCGGTCGATTCCGTCCAGCGTGCGCAGCGTCTCGCCGGGCGCGGCGCGGCGGATGCGGACCTCCTCGCCCGCGAGCTTCGCCAGGTCGAAGGCGTGCAGCGGCTGCCCCAGCTCCTGCAGCACGTAGTTGGTGGCGTCCACCACGTTGTTGATGGGCCGCTGCCCCACCGCCCGCAGCCGCGTGGCCAGCCACTCGGGAGACGGGCCGACCTTCACGCCCTGGACGATGGCGCCCATGTAGCGCGGGCACCCTTCCGGGTCGTCGATCTCCACGTGGATGGCGCCGCACTCGCCCTCGCGGCGCGCGGAGGCGCAGGGGAGCTTCACCTTCGGCGCGTTGGGGAACTTCGGCAGGGCGATGCCGTCCACCCCCTCGGGCGCCAGCTCGCGCGCCACGCCTACGTGGGAGAGCAGCTCGCCGCGGTTGGGGGTGACGTCGATCACCAGCCGCCAGTCGTCCAGCCCCAGCGCCTCGCGGAAGCGCTCGCCGGGGCGATGATCGGCGCCCAGCGTCATCAGCCCGCTGTGGTCGCGCCCCAGCCCCAGCTCGCGCGCGGAGCAGAGCATCCCCTGCGACTCTTCGCCGCGCAGCTTCGCCTTCCTGATCTCCATCCCCCCCGGCAGCGTCGCGCCGATGGGAGCGAACGGATACAGCCCGCCCGCCTCCACGTTGGGCGCGCCGCAGACCACCTGCAGCGCCTCGCCGTTGCCGGCGTCCACGGTGGCGATGCGGAGGCGGTCGGCGTTGGGGTGCTGGCGGAGATCGGTGACGCGCGCGATCACCACGTCGCCGATCTCGCCGCCCAGGTCCACGATCTCGTCGACCGGCGCGCCGAGCATGGCCAGCCGGTCCGCCACCTCGCGCGGCGTCCCCACGATTCCCGGCGCGAGCGCCTTCAGCCAGCGGTAGGATACGTCCACGGAATCAGTGCCTAGTGCGGAGTGCCTAGTGCCAAGTAACTACGTGAGAGTGCCCGGTCTGTGCGCAAGCGCCTGGTGCGATCGAACCCACCAGGCACTTGGCACTTGGAACTTGGCACTTCGTTTATGTGAACTGTCCCAGGAACCGCATGTCGTCCTCGTACCACATGCGGATGTCGGTCACGCCGTAGCGCTGCATGGCGATGCGGCCGGGGCCCATGCCGAAGGCGTAGCCGGTGTAGCGCTCCGGGTCGTAGCCGCAGGCGGTGAAGACGTTGGGGTGCACCATCCCGCTCCCCATGATCTCCATCCACCCCGTGTGCTTGCACGCCGGGCACCCGCTGCCGCCGCAGATCTGGCAGCGCACGTCCACCTCCGCCGAGGGCTCGGTGAAGGGGAAGAAGCTGGGGCGGAAGCGAACCGGCACCGCGCCGCCGAAGAAGCGGTGCACGAACGCGGTGATCGTGGCCTTGAAGTCGGCGAAGGTGATCCCCTCGTCCACGGCCAGCCCCTCCAGCTGCTCGAAGCCGGGCGCGTGGCTGGCGTCGAACGGGTCGCGGCGGTACACGGTGCCGGGAACGACCACGCGGATCGGCGGCTTGAACGCCTCCATCACCCGCGCCTGCACCGGGCTGGTGTGCGTGCGCAGCACGATGCCGTCGGCCAGGTAGAAGGTGTCGTGCATGTCCGCCGCGGGGTGGTCCAGCGGCGTGTTCAGCTTCGTGAAGTTGTACTCGGTCGTCTCCACCTCGGGCCCGCCCACGCGAGTGAAGCCCAGGTCGCGGAAGATCTCGCAGATCTCGTCCACCACCTGCGTCACCGGGTGCACGCCGCCCTTCCAGCGGTGCCGGCCGGGGAGGGTGAGATCGACCCTGGGCCCCGCGTCCGCGCCCGCGGCGAAGCCCGCCGCGCGCTCGTCCAGCAGCGCGGAGAGCGCGTCCTTCACGCGGTTGGCCTCGGCGCCCACGGCGGGACGCTCCCCGGGCCCCAGCTCGCCCAGGCGGCGGAGGATGGAGGTCAGCCGCCCCTTGCGCCCCAGGTACTCCACGCGCAGCGACTCCAGCTCCTGCGCGGAAGACGCGCCGCCCACGGCGGCCTCGCCCTCGCGGCGGAGCTCCGCCAGCTGCCCGACCAGCTCGTCTACAACGCTCACGTTCGCATCCACGCTCGTCATCGGTCCGTCCTTCCGCTCAGCCGCCGCACCGCGCCTTCACCATCTCGATCATCCGCCGCGGCGTGCCCAGGCTGGCCAGGTCCAGCATCTCCTCGGGCCGGGCGAGCACCATTCCCCGGGTGGCGGCGCTTCCGGGCGGCGCCTGCTCGTTCGTCGCCGCGCCGCTCCGCCCGTGGAAGTCCAGCAGGACGGTGGTCCGGGGCGCGGTCCCGTCCGTCCGCACGATCCCGCGGGCGTCGGTGTAGGCGCGGAGCTCTCCGTCCGCGCCGTAGCGCAGCATGAGGTTGCGGCGGAGGCCATTGGCCCCCTCCATCTGCAGGATCGTGACCCGCTGCCCCATCGGGGCCGGCAGCGTCACGCAGTGCCCCTCGGCCTCCAGCGGCGGCACCAGCGCCACGAACCTTGCCGCCGGCGTCGGCGACGGAGCGGCATCTTCCGGGGCCACGCGCTGTGCCGCGCCCCGCGCGCTTCCCAGGGCGAGCAGGAGGAGGGCGGTTGAAAGCGTCTTCACCCTTCGGCTCCGGTCAGCGATTCGGTGTCCGTCCGGCTCCCCCACCCGGCGAATGAATTCGCGGCAACAACGGCCCGAAGTCCGCCTTCGCGGACTCGATCCCCACCCATCCGCCCGCCATTCAAGCTTCAGCGCTGCCGAAGCGCGGGCGAATCGATCCTCCGCACTTCCGCACTTCCGCACTTCCGCACTTCCGCACTTCCGCACTTCCGCACTTCCGCACTTCCGCACTTCCGCACTTCCGCACTTCAACCACAATCTGTTCCGTGGTGCCCTGTCTGGCTACCCCCGGATGCGCGAAGCGGCGCCGTGGGTCGGTGTGACCCCGGCGCCGCTTGCGTGGCTCGTGCTTGGCGAGACGGAGCTCAGCCCAGCGAGGACCGCGCGGCGGTGGCGAGCTGCTCGAAGGCCTGCGGCTCGCGCACGGCCAGGTCCGCCAGCACCTTGCGGTCGATCTCGATGCCGGCCTTCTTCAGGCCGTCCATGAAGCGCGAGTACGACAGGTCGTGCATGCGCGCCGCGGCGTTGATGCGGATGATCCACAGGCGGCGGAACTCGCGCTTGCGGTTCTTGCGGTCGCGGTACGCATAGCGGCGGGCGCGCTCGACGGCCTCCTTGGCCGTCTTGTACAGGTTCTTGCGCCGGCCGAAATATCCCTTGGCGTCGGCCAGGATCTGCCGCTTGCGGCGGAGCCGGGCCACGTTGTTCTTCACGCGGGGCATGGTCTATCCCTCAGCTGTCAGAAGGTCGAAGAAGAATGCGAAAAGTGCCGTTCAGCCCTGGATCAGGCGCTTCACGCGCTTCTCGTCGGCCTTGGCCAGCATGGTGGTGCCGCGCAGGTTGCGCTTCCGCTTCTGCGACTTCTTGGTCAGGATGTGGCTGTGGAACGCGTGGCCGCGCTTCACGCGGCCGCTGGCCGTGCTCTTGAAGCGCTTGGCGGCGCCGCGGTGCGTCTTCATCTTGGGCATGGTACTTCTTTCCTTTCCGGCTGAGCGGCCGCGCTCTGGGCGGTCCTCAGGTTGGCTTTGCCGTGGGGGCGAGCACCATCACCATGCTCCGGCCCTCCATCTGCGGAAACTGCTCCACCTTGCTGACGTCCTGCAGCATGGTGGAAACGCGGTCCAGCACCTGGCGCCCGAACTCGGGATGCGCCATCTGCCGCCCGCGGAACATCATGGTCAGCTTGACCTTGTTCCCCTCTTCCAGGAAGCGGCGGGCGTGCCGGGTCTTGAAGTCGAAGTCGTGATCCTCGATCCCCGGGCGCATCTTGACTTCCTTGATCTGCACGTGGTGCTGCCGCTTGCGCGCCTCGCGCGCCTGCCGCTGCTCCTCGTACTTGAACTTCCCGTAGTCCATGATGCGGCAGACCGGGGGGCGGGCCAGCGGCGCGACCTCCACCAGGTCCAGGCCCTGTTCCTCCGCGATCTCCATCGCCCGCTCGATCGGGATGATCCCGACCTGCTCGCCGTCCGGGCTGATCACCCGGACCGGGCTGATGCGGATTTGGCGGTTGACCCGCAGCTTCTCGTTGATGGCGCGACTCCGTTCGAGGAGGGGAAACAAAAACGGACCTGAAGGTTCAGGTCCGTTTCACCGCAAACGCACCCGGGTCTCTCTCCCGGCGAGGGAGAGAGCGGGCGCGCTTCCGCAGTGCGGACCCGGCAGCATCTCGCCCGCGAGTGGGCGGAACCGACAGGTGGGAGGCCCGCCGGCCTCCACTTTTCCAGAAATCTCGCGGGAAGATAACGGATTGTCGCGAGTTGGTCAACCGCGGGAGGGGCGAGCTCTGGAGTGCCGGGAAAGGGCGAATGGAATTCGCGGCAACAACGGCCCGAAGTCCGCCTTCGCGGACTCGCTCGGCGGCATCACCGCGCTCCGTTGAGCTTCGGTTCGGCTGCCGGCGCAGCGGGAGGCTCGAGGAGGGGGTACAAAGTCCGGTCGCGATGGTGCTCCTCCTGGCGCAGCACGTACTCGCGGATCAGGGGGACATGCCGCTTCGAGACGCTGAAGGCGCCGTAGGCGCCCTGCCACTTGAAGTAGAACGGCGGCCGGATCTCATGGTTGACCATGTGCGACGATGCGCCTTTCACCCGCTTCACCAGGTCGGCCGGGGCGATGGCCGGCGAGACGCGAACGAGCAGGTGCACGTGGTCCTCCATTCCACCCATCGCGACGACATCCGCGCGCGGGGCCACGCATTCGGCCTGGATGCACTCGTAGACCCGCTCCCGGATCCCGCGCACGAGGAACGGGTGCCGATCCCACGTCGCCCAAACGAGGTGGAGATAGAGCTGAGTGTAAGGTGCACGCATCCGGCATCCCGGTGAAGGTTGCGAGCAGATCTCTCCAGGCGAGTCCGCGAAGGCGGACTTCGGGCCGTTGTTGCCGCGGTTTCAACCGCCCTCCGGAACCGATCCCGGGATCACACCACCCGCGCGCCTGCCTTCCACACCCCCGCAACGAGCGGCGCGGCAAGCCGATACGGGATCTCGCCGATCGACGCCGCGTTCCACAGCACCAGGTCCGCCGGGGCGCCGGGGGTGATCGTGCCCTGACCTCCTGCCAGCTCCAGCGCGGCGGCGCCGGCGGCGGTGGCGGCGCGGAGGGACTCGGCGGGGCTCATGCCCATGCGCGAGCAGGCGGCGGTCATGGTGAACTGCAGGTTCGGCGAGGGGCACGAGCCGGGGTTGAAGTCCGTCGCGAGCGCCACTGTCGCACCTGCATCCAGCAGAGCACGGCCGGGCGCCCACTTCGGGCGGCCGAGGAAGAAGAGGGTGCCGGGAAGAAGCGTCGCCACGGTGGACGAGGACGCGAGGGCGGCGATCCCTGCGTCGGAGATGGCGCCGAGGTGGTCGGCGGAGGCGGCGCCCAGCTCCGCGGCGAGCTCGGCGCCGCCGCTGCCCTCCAGCTCGTCGGCGTGCAGCTTGGGGCGGAGCCCGTGCTCCAGCCCCGCGCGGAGGATGCGCTCCGTCTGATCGCGGGTGAAGACGCCGGGCTCCATGAACACGTCGCAGAAGCGCGCGAGCCCGGCCTCCGCGACGGCGGGAATCATCTCCATGACGAGCAGGTCGACGTACTTCTCCCGCTCCGCATCGCTCCCCCGGTACTCCGGCGGGAACTCGTGCGCGCCGAGGAAGGTGGGGACGAGGTCGATGGGCTGCAGCTCGTTCAGCCGCCGGATCGCGCGGAGCGTCTTCAGCTCGTCCGCCGTCGACAGGCCATAGCCGCTCTTCACCTCGGCCGTGGTGGTGCCGCACGCCAGCATCTCGTGGAGGCGGGGGAGCGCCATCTCCACCAGCTCGTCTTCCGATCTCCCCCGCAGGTCGCGGACGGAGGCGTTGATGCCGCCGCCGCGCCGCGCGATCTCCATGTACGGCACGCCGCGGCTGCGCAGCGCGTACTCGTCGGTCCGGTAGCGGCCGAAGACGGCGTGCGTGTGCGAGTCGACCAAGCCCGGCGTCAGCACGCGCCCGCCGCAGTCCACGCGCTGGGCATCGGGGAAGCGCGCGAGCAGCGCATCCTCCCGATCGACGTCGACGATCACGCCATCGCGGACCGCGACGGCGCCCTTCGCGAGGGTCGCGGCGGGGTCGGCGGACTCGCTCTCGGCGGCCGGCCCGGTGCAGCGGGCGACCTCGGATGTGCTGGCAAATACGAGTGCTGGCGCGGTTTCGGGCATCATCCCCATCTGGCCGTGTTCTTGCGAATTTCGGGTGCGGACGTATTGTGCGTCCACGCGGAGTCCCGCGTCAAACCCAAGCTTCCACAAGGCCCGGAACCGCATGGTCGAAGTCTCGACCACCCCCCCGTCCGAACGCTATCCCGGACGCCCCGCCGAGGGCCGCGTCGTCGTCATCGCCCCCACCCGCGCCGCCTGCGAGACCATCGAGCTGGGCGTGCAGCTGACCAACGTGGTGACGATCATGGAGCGCGAGCACGGCGAGGAAATCCGCACGCTCGCGCGCGAGGGGAAGGGCTTCGGCATCATGGCCGGCACCGGCACCGGCAAGACGCTGGCGGTGCGCCCCATCGCCCAGGAGATCGTGGGGCCGGAGCTGCGCGTGGGCGTGGTGAACCGCGAGCGCGAGGCCACGCCCGACACGCCCAACTGGAACGTCGTCATCATCACCACCGGCATCGCCCGGCGGTGGCTGCAGGACGACCTGATCGACTCCAGCGACATCGTGGTGGTCGACGAGATCCACCAGACCAGCGCGGAGCTGGAGCTCTGCCTGGCCCTCGCGAAGCGCGCGAACTGCCGCTTCGTCTGGCTCTCCGCGACGGTCGATCCGACGTTCTACGCGGAATACCTGAACTCCGCCGCGGTGATCGAGTCGAGCGCGTTCGACCCCGAGAAGGCGGCCGAGGTGCGCGTCAGCAACACGCTGAACCCGCTGGGCTTTCTGGCCGAGCGCTTCATGCGGCACGTGATCAAGAACCGGCGCGGCGTCGCAGTCTTCGTCCCGACGCGCGCGGGGACGGAGGAGATCGCCAAGGCGCTCAGCGAGAAGTATCCCAACGTCCTGACCGAGTACTACCACGGCGGCGAGCCGGTGGCCAAGCTGCGCCCGTTCCTGGAGGGCGACGGCGCGCCGCACCCGTTCGTGCTGGCCATGACCAGCGCCGGGCAGAGCGCGCTGAACATCCGCGGGCTGGACACGGTGGTGATCGAGGACGCGCAGTTCACCACCCTCGTGAACCGCGGGCGCTCCGTCCTCACCCGCCTGCCGCTGGGCGCGAACGAGATCCTGCAGATGGCCGGCCGCGTGCACGGGCGCGTGGAGAACGGCGAGGTGTGGATCCTCTCCGAGCGCGACATCGAGTTCGAGGCGCTGCGGCCCACCGAGCCCAACTTCCAGCTCGCGGGCGACCCCGAGCGCGTGGCGCTGACCTGCGCGGCGATGGGCGTGCGCGCGGACGAGCTCGACCTTCCCGTCCCCCTCGACCGCATCGCCTACCGCCGCTCGGTGGAGACGCTCACGAAGCGCGGGCTGATCGCCAACAACCGGCTGACGGACTACGGGAAGCGCGTGGAGGTGCTCCCCGTGGACCGCGCGTGGGGCGAGCTGCTGGTGAACGCCGACGAGCACATGGTGCCCGTCGTCTCGGGATGCGCGTCGATCGAGTCGCTGCACCGCATGCTGAAGCCGGACAACGACATCGGGCAGTACGTGATCCGCGGGAGCGACAACCTCACCGCGTACAACATCTACCAGCACGCGCTGGAGGAGCTGGGAACCATCGGGCACGTGTACGGCCTGCCGCGGCACGTGTTCGTGGAGGAGGAGCTGGCCAGGTGGTGCGACGAGCGCGGCGTGCTGGTGCGGTCGATCGAGGACGCGGCGCTGGCCATCGCCTCGATCTACCGCTCGCTGGACATGGAGCTGCCGCGGCAGATGCCGAAGGTGAACCGCGCCATCGAGCGCGACTGGAAGCGCCTGGTCGCGCGGGTGATGCCGTTCTCGCTGGTGATCGACGAGGAGACCAGCTGGGGCGAGGAGGTGCGCGTCAGCAAGACCAGCGTCTGCGGCAACTGGGGTCCGGTGGCCGGCGACCTGATGTACTTCTCCGACAAGAACGGCCGCGCGCGCGGGTCGATCAGCGGAACGCAGCTGGAGACGGACCTGCTCTGGGAGTTCGCGACGCCGGGCGAGGCCGAGTTCGTGTACGACCCCAGCCACAAGCGCCACCCGCTGCGCATCGTGCACGCGCGCGAGTACCACGGCTTCGTGCTGGAGACGGTGGACGAGGGCGTGGAGCGCTTCCCCGAGGGGATGGAGGATGCCGCCCGCCGCGCGCTGGCCGAGGCGGTGGTGACGGGGAAGGCGTATCACCCCGACCAGCTGGCCAACCGCGCGGTGATGCGCGAGCTGCGCGAGGTGTGGCGCCGCTCCGGCGGCACGGTGGCCGCGGCGAGCGACGAAGCGCTGGCGGACGCGGTGGCCGCGCGGCTGGCGAACGCGCGCACGTTCCAGGAGTTCATGGACACGCCGCTGCGCATGGACGCCGACGCCATCGTGCCGCGCGACGAGCGGCAGAAGTGGATGGCGCTGCCGGGCGAGATCGAGCTGCGCGGCGAGATGTACCCGCTGGACTACGCGGTGGAGGACGGCGCCGGCGTGGTGCGCGCGCGCATCCCGGCCAAGCTTCTCTACCGGCTGGACGAGGACGAGGTGCCGGCGGAGATCGAGGGGCGGCCGCTGCAGTGGCTGGTGATCCGCGGGAAGAAGGACCCCATCCGCGCGAAGACGCTGGACGACGCGAAGATCGAGCTGACCGAGGGCGGGCGCGGCCACCGCGCGCGCCGCAAGCCGAAGGGGTGGGACGAGAACGATTCGGGCGGCGGCGATTTCGCCCAGGACGGCGACCGCCCCCGCCGCGCCGGCCAGCGCCACAAGCACGGCGGCCCCCGCGGCCGCAAGCACGCCCACGCCAGCGCGGACGCCGAGGGCGGGCGCGACGGCAGCCACGGTCCGCGCCGCGGCGGCGGGCGCGGACGCGGCCCCAAGCCGGGCGGCGGCGGGCCGGGAGGTGGCGCAAAGGGGCGGAAGGGGGGCGGGCGGCGGAAGGCGCGGAGCTGAGGCGCGGCGATCACGCTGAACCGCCATTCCGCAGTTGGCGATCCGCGTTTAATTTGGCACCATGCCAGAAATCAGCCGCTTTCTCGGAATCGTAATCGCCATCTTCTACCGCGATCACGAGCCGCCTCACTTCCACGCCACCTACGGCGGGTACGAGGTCACCGTCGGGATTGTCGACGGTGTAGTCGAGGGCCGTTTTCCACGACGCGCGCTCGGCCATGTGCTGGAGTGGCTGAGCCTGCACCGTGACGAGCTTCTCGCGAACTGGGAGCGCGCCCGGGCACGGCAGCCGCTGGAGCCCATCCCGCCGTTGGAGTAGCTCATGCCAAGCGACCACTGCACCGCTGGAGGCACATGGTAAACGTGACTGCCGTACATCACGTGCGCGAACACGTTCTGTGGCTTCGCTTCAACGATGGCCGGGAGGGCGAGGTGGATCTCGGCCCGGAGCTGGAAGGGCCGGTATTTGAGCCACTCCGGGACGTGGCCCTGTTCGCCAGCGTAACCGTCCATCCGGAGCTGAAGACGATCGTATGGCCGAACGGCGCCGACTTCGCCCCCGAGTTCCTGCATCAGCAGGTGCGGGCAGTCCATGCAGCGTAGATCGCCTGCAAGGCACAGGGGGCAAGGGTGAGAGGAGTGAGACGGTAATGCGGCGAACGGGCGAGGGATTCATCCCCCGCCCGTTCGCGTTTTCGGCGTGCCGGAGCCGTGCCGCCGGCTAGTAGTTGCGTACGGTGATGTTCTGCAGGACGGCGTTGGGCTGGTTCCCGGTGAGCGTCTTCACCCAGCCGCCCAGGTTGCGGATGGTGATGTTGTTGGCCTGCGAGTACCGCACCAGCCCGGTGATGTTGAACTCGTAGTAGTACGGGTTCGACGGGCTCGTCACGTAGTAGCCGTCGGACGAGACGGTGTTCTGGCTGAAGTTGGGGCTCCAGAACAGTCCCCACAGGTACTCCGGCTGTCCATAAGAGGCGCCGCGGAAGGCCCAGTATGGCTCGCTGCCCCAGGAGTAGGAGTACGACGCCGGCGACGACTTGTACGTGCCGCTGACCACGATGTCGTTCACCACGATCTTCAGCACGTTGCTGTTGCCCGCGGTGTTCGGCCAGTCGATGCGGCCGTTGAACGTCAGGTAGATGGGGCCCGACGCCGGCATGGTCACGCTGTAGGTCACCGCGTTCACGCCCGTGCTCCCGACGGGCGTCAGGGTCTGGCTGCTGGTGAGGAGCTCGCTGCCGCCCGTCGCGAGCCGGCGCGGCGCCGATGGACCGCGGCCCACGTCGCTGCTGGTGACGTCCGAGCAGGCGCCCAGGCCCGCCGCCAGCACGGCGGCGACAAAGGTGCGGGTGATGGCTGCCGGCATTCCCTTCATGGCGTCCTCCTCCAGGGATGGTGGGAGCGGAGACCCCTGAAGGAGCGACACGCGAGCGCCCCTTCGGCACTGTTAGTCTCCGCTGCTACCATAAACCGACTTTATTTTTACGTCAAGATGTTTACCGTCCACGTGCGCAAGCCTCAGAAAAGGGAAAGAAGCAGGCGATCCGAGAAGATCATCCGAACATCCAGCGGCAACCATCCGGCTCCCAGTCAGAGCGTTTCCCGCCGTCCGATTCGGAGATCCGCCACGATCCTCCGTGCGGCGCCGGACTGCTTTCGTCCGGCTCGTCGTCGCCGAGCACCGTCGCCCGATGGAGGCCCATTGCGGCTCGCGCGTGTCCGGCGATCTTCCCTCGTGGCCGTGCATGGGGATTTCCCGTATCGGAGGCATCCGTGGCGGAGACCGCGATGAGCGCGCATCTCTCGCTTCCGCCCGCGGTTGCGGCGGCGGCGCACGCGCTGCGCGATCTGCGCGCGCCGTGGGCGATTGCCGGCGGGTGGGCGATCGACCTGGCGCTGGGCCGGGTGACGCGGGCACACGGCGACGTCGACATCGCCATGTTCCGGCGCGACCAGGCGGCGCTCCGCGCGGCGCTGCCGGGGTGGACGTTCGAAGCGATGCGGGAAGGAGCGGGGGTGCCCTGGTCCGCGGGCGAGTGGCTGGAGCTGCCGGCGCACGAGATCCACGCCCGGCCGGCATCTGGAGATACCGCAGGCGGACTGGAGATCCTGCTGAACGAGCGGGACGAGGAGAGCTGGATCTACCGCCGCGACCCGGCGGTGCGTCGGCCGATCGCGCGGGCGTTGCGCATGCTGCCGTCCGGCGTGACGGTGCTCGCGCCCGAGATCGTGCTGCTGTACAAGTCCAAGGCGCCGCGCGCCACGGACGAGCACGACTTCGCCGTTGCGCAGGAGGTGATGGACGGCGAGGCGCGCGCATGGCTTCGCGCCGCGATCGCCCGGCGCGCACCGGAGCATCCGTGGGCCGCCACGCTCGCGAGGGATGCCTGACGGTGCGATCTGCTCGGGGAACCACACCCCGGCGCGACGCCGTGAATCGTGGTGGACCGATGCGGATCTGGAGGTAGAACGGCCATGGCGGAACGGGCATCGAGCCGATGAAGATTCCCGCGCTCCGGCCCATCCCCGAAGATCGCCCGCTGACCTACGCGGAGCGCGCGCTCGCCACGTGGATGCTGGAGCACGGCGAGGCGGACGGGCGCGCGTTCCTGCCGCAGCTCGGGCGTGCGCGCGTGGTGTCGCGCTGCGGATGCGGGTGCGCGAGCATCGCCCTCGCGGTCGACGGGCTTCACCGCCCCGCCGCCGGCGGGCTGCGCATCCTGGGTGATTTCGTTCATGGCGACGGAGATGAGGTGAGCGGCATCTTCATCTTCGAGCGCGAGGGCGTGCTGGCGGGGATCGAGGTCCATGCGCTGGGTGGCGGCACGCCGGCGAGCCTGCCCGCGCCCGAAGTCCTGCGGCCGCTCCGGTAGCGCATCTTCCGCACGCAGTTCGACCGACCAATCATCGTCGCGGCCCATCTTTCCCCGGCCGCTTGCGAGGAGATGGCGATGACACGCGATAGCTGGGCGAGCGGCGACGCGTACGAGCGGTACATCGGACGATGGAGCCGCCCCGTCGCCGCGGAGTTCGTCCGCTGGCTGGGCGTGCCGGACGGGCGCGAGTGGGTGGACGTCGGCTGCGGCACGGGTGCGCTGGCGGCGGCGATCCTCGATGCGGCCTCGCCCCGGCGTGTGCGCGGATACGATCTCTCGCCCGACCACGTGGCCGCCGCGCGCGAGCGGGTGGACGATCCGCGCGCCGAGTTCGCGCAGGCCGACGCCACGCATCTCCCCGATCCCCCGCACGCCTGCGATGCCGCGGTGTCGGGGCTGGTGCTGAACTTCGTGCCGGAGCCGGCGCGCGCGGTCGCGGAGATGCGGCGCGTGGTGCGGCCGGGCGGGGTGGTGGCCGCGTACGTCTGGGATTACGCCGGGGAGATGCAGCTCATCCGCACCTTCTGGGACGCGGCCGTGGAGCTGGATCCGGCCGCCGCGCAACTGGACGAGGGGCGCCGCTTCCCCATCTGCCGGCCGGAGCCTCTGCGCGCCCTCTTCGCATCCGCGGGGCTGGGCGGCGTGGACGTGCGCGCGATCGACATCCCCACCCGCTTCCGCGACTTCGACGATTACTGGGAGCCGTTCCTGGGCGGACAGGGCCCGGCGCCCGGCTACGCCGTCTCCCTGGACGACGAGCGCCGGGGAGCGCTGCGCGAGCGGATCCGCAGCCGGCTCCCGATCTCGCCCGACGGCGGTATCACCCTGACGGCACGTGCGTGGGCGGCGCGGGGTACTGCACCGCCGCACTGATTTCCATCGTCACGTAGCCCGGCCGGACCGCGGTTCGCCGGTTACTCCTGCCTGCCACATCTCGCTTCCTCGTGCATCCACAAAGCCCCGCACTCCGCGCGCTCGCCGAAAAGTGGGACGCCGTTCCCGCGGCCGAGCGCGCCAACTTCCAGTCGTACGCCACCGAGCTCTGCGACGCGCTGGGCGTGGCCCGGCCGCAGCCGCGCGGATCCGGCTACGAGTTCGAGTATCCCGTCACCACCACCGACCGGCGGACGGGAAAGGAGACGACCAACTTCATCGACCTGTACCGTCGCGGGACCTTCATCCTCGAGGCCAAGCACACCGACGCGGGCGCCGGCGCGGACCGCGTGCTGGGCGCGGCGTACGGGCAGGCGAAGGGGTACGCGGGCGACGTGGCGCATGGGCCGCCACCATACCTGATGGTGATGAACGTCGCGCGGACGCTGCTGGTGTGGGATCGATGGGGTGGCAATTTTGGCGGGCTCAACGCCTCGCGCCGCATCGACTTGCGCACGCTGTGGCAGCGCGATGACGACATCGAGTTCCTGCGCGCCGTCTGGGAGAATCCCGAGTCGCTGAACCCCGCGGTGCGCGGCCGCGTGGTCACGCGCGAGGTGGCCGAGCGGCTGGCGCGGCTCTCCGCGTCGCTGGAGGCGCGCGGAATGGGCGGCGAGCGGGTGGCGCAGTTCCTCATGCGCTGCGTCTTCACGATGTTCGCGGAAGACGTGGGGCTGCTTCCGGATCGGCTGTTCCAGTCCGCCGTCGAGACGTTCCGTGGACACGGGCGGAACGTCGCGAACGTCGTGGCTCAGAGTACCC
>NZ_DATIND010000072.1 GCF_035474595.1 Longimicrobium sp. | reverse complement strand
CCGCGGCACCGCGTCTCCGCGTGAACCAATCTGTTTGGTGAGTCTGGAGATGGAGATCAGCCCTTCCCCTCGTCGGGATCGTGCGCCATCTCGTCCAGCGCCACGGCGACGGCCAGGATCAGCGCGTCGTCCTCGCCCTCGGCGATGTCGATGCCGTAGGTGTCGCTGAGCGCGAACCACTTCTTCGACACCTGCGCGATCCGCCTGCCGTCGCGGCGGATCTCGTAGTCGTGGTCCAGCAGGTCGCCCTTCACCGTCAGGTCGTCGCCGCCGTCCACGTCCACCACGAACTTGTCGGTAAAGGGGGAGAAGAGCGCCTTCTTCACCGTGGCCACCGTCTTCCCGCCGCGCAGGATGTTCATGCTGTCGCGGATGGCCAGCTTCTTCTCGCGGATCGTCACCAGCTCGCGCCCGCCCATGTCCTCGATGACGAACGTCTCGCGGATGCGCAGCACCTTGCCGTCCACCCTGTACACCGCCCGCCCGCTCTCGTCCTCGATCACGTAGTCCTCGCCGATCGAGATCAGCCGCTGCCGCATCCTGTATCGTGCCATCTCGCCACCTCGCTCGCTCGGGAATGCCCCATCCACGGAAGCCGGTGACGGGGGCAACGATCAGGCCACCCCGCATCATCGCCCCAACGCCGTTCTTGCGATTGGGCCCTGCAGCGAAAACGCGAGAGTGGGAGAATCCTCGCGGATCCCCCCACTCTCGCACATCCGCACCTTCGCAGTCTCGCACCCCGTCACCGAAGGTGCGCCCGCGCGACTACCAGCTCATGAAGCAGCCGCCGGTGCCGCTGTTCACCCAGTTGCGCTGGATGAGGTAGTCCTTGGTGCCCAGGTGCACGTTGGCCACGCCGCCCAGCGCCGAGGTGTACGTGCTGCCGTACGTCCACGCGCACTTGTCGGCGTTCTCGTAGCCCGACGCGTCGAACCAGGCGTTGCCGTTCATGTCGGTGGTGGTCTCCTCGATCTCGTGCACCAGGGTGCTCACCTCGGCGTCGGCGTGCGGGTCGCCGTTGGCCGCCGCGGCGCCCGACGAGCAGGCGCTGGACTTGGCGTAGTCGTCGGGCATGGCCGCGTACAGGACCGTGCGCGCCACGCCGCCCACCGTCACCGTGCCCCAGCTGTGGTACGCGCAGTACTGCGTGCCGAAGCCGCCGCCCAGGTTCACCGTGCCCTTGGTGAAGATGGCGTACAGGGTGCCCGAATCGTACGTCAGCTTGCCGTTGTTGAAGGCGTACTGCAGCATCGACAGCATCTGCGAGTCGCTGACGCTGGCGCCGCTGGCCGGCACGCCGTACACGTTGTTCGCCCAGAACTGCGTGTAGTTGACGATGTTGGACACGTGCGTGCCGGCCGAGTTGTAGTACGTGCTGTTGATGTTGAAGTACGGCGAGCCGCCCACGTGGCTCATGAAGTAGCCCACCAGCGAGCCGTCGGACGAGCCGGCGCCCTGCGTGCCCGGCGTGGGGCCGCCGGTGTACACCTGCGTCGACGCCCAGTACACCGCGGCCACCTTGGTCTGCGAGGTGAGCAGGGGGCCGCCGTGGTAGCTGATGCCGGTGCCGGTGGCCGCGTTGCTGGGGCCGGTGGGCTTGGCGTTGCCGTGGTTCAGCTCGTTGCCGTTGTTGCTGAACATCGGCCGGTTGGGCGTGCGCACCGGGGCGATGCCCAGGTGCTGCAGCGCCGTGGAGCCGGCGGGCTGCGCGGGAACGCGGGGCTGGTTGGGGTTGGCGTCCGAGCACGCCGCGAGCGCGACGATGCCGGCGGTTGCCACTGCCAGGGACGAAATGCGGGCCATGCGACCTCCACGAGAAAAGGGGGTCGGAGCCGCGCCAGAGGAAGCGCGGCCACCGGGACGCGCCGGCCCGGGAGGGCCGGCAAGGGCGAGCACGCGTCCTGGTGGGAGGCCGCAATGGGACCAAATGTTGCTCGCCTGGCTCCATCATGGTACAAGATGCGGGCCGCTCCCCGACGCACCTGCGCGGCCCTCGGCCGAGGAAGGCGGCGGCCGTCCCGTAGACCATTTGTTTCGATGGAGTTCCGTCCCGATCACTCCATGAATGCATGGAGATGAAGAGGACAGGGAGCGCGGCTCGACGCAGGTTTTATCTAGCACCAGAATGCGCCGTTCCGCACCGCACTGGTGCAGCCGCGTCTCCCCGGAGTTCCGAAATCTCCCTCCCCCGGATCCCCCTACCCATGAGTACGCACCTGGCGACATCTCGGCGGGTTCGGTCGGTATGGGGGAGCGTCGAAACCAACAAACCTTATCCGCTGCAATCTGAGGGATTCTTCCTGTCCTCGCGCACGTGGTCGCGCGCGCGGGCCGCCCGCCCTCGCGCGAGGCCGCACCGTCTCGGTGCACCGGCATGGTGCAGCCGCACTACAATCTCGCGGCCCCGCCGGCGCGGTAAAATCCACAAGTCGATGCTCGCCAACCGCTTGCGATTTGTTGCAGGTGCGGTGCGGTGCGTGCTCTGCTACGGCCCCGCTCAGGACATGCACCCGGACTCGCGGCGGCGCCCACCCGCCGCACCAGACCGTCTTTCGCGCAAACGGCGCGTGGGGTGGGTCTGCGATCCCTTGTCTCCCGAGTATCGCGGCCGTTCCCCACGCGGCCGCGGCCGGCGCGCCGGCACTGGGCCGGGCGCCGCAACCCAACCCCCCGGGGAGGACGCTTCATGCGCAGAGCCACACCCATCGCCCTGGCGGTGCTTGCCCTTGCGGCAGCCGCCTGCTCCACCGACCAGCCCACCGCCGCGCGGACGCCCACGCAGGCCACGCAGCAGAACCTGGCGCCGCTCTACCGCGCCGCGCCGGGGCTGGGGATCGACGGGCAGTACATCGTGGTGCTGAACGACGGCGCGCAGCCGCAGACGCTGGCCCACTCGGTGGGTGCGGGGGTGCATCACCTCTACACCAACACCCTCGACGGCTTTGCCGCCGAGCTGTCGGCCGGGCAGGTGAACGCGCTGCGCCAGAACCCGAACGTGAAGTACATCGAGGAAGACCAGGTGGTGCACGCCAGCACCACCCAGACGGGCGCCACCTGGGGGCTGGACCGCATCGACCAGCGCGCGCTGCCGCTGGACGGCAACTACAACTACACGCCCACCGGCGCGGGCGTGCGGGCGTACATCATCGACACCGGCATCCTGGCCAGCCACACGCAGTTCGGCGGCCGCGCCTCGATCGGCTACGACGCCACGGGCGGCAACGGCGTGGACTGCAACGGGCACGGAACGCACGTGGCGGGCACCGTGGGCGGCAGCACCTACGGCGTGGCCAAGGGCGTCACGCTGATCGCCGTGCGCGTGCTGGACTGCAGCGGCAGCGGCACCAACTCGGGCGTGATCGCGGGCATCGACTGGGTGGCGCAGAACCGCACCCTCCCGGCAGTGGCCAACATGTCGCTGGGCGGCGGCGCCAGCCAGGCGGTGGACGACGCCGTGGCGCGCCTGACCAACGCCGGCGTGGTGCTGGCCGTGGCGGCCGGCAACGAGACCGTGGACGCCTGCACCGAGAGCCCGTCGCGCGCGGCCAGCGCCATCACCGTGGGCGCCACCACCAGCACCGACGCGCGTGCCTCGTTCAGCAACTACGGCAGCTGCGTGGACGTGTTCGCGCCGGGCAACAACATCACCTCGTCGTGGATCGGGTCGACCACCGCGACCAACACCATCAGCGGCACCAGCATGGCCAGCCCGCACGTGGCCGGCGTGGCCGCGCTGTACCTGCAGGGCGCCCCCACGGCCAGCGTGGCGACCGTCACCAGCGCCATCATCACCACGGCCACCACCGGCGTGGTGACCGGCGCGGGCACCGGCTCGCCCAACCGCCTGCTGTACTCGCTGCTCACCGCGCCGTCGGGCGGCGGCGGCGGCGGCGGCACGGCGCCCTGCACCGGGTGCACGCAGTACACGGCCACGCTGAGCTCGGGCGGCTCGTCGTACCAGCCGAACAACACGTACTACCAGAGCACGGTTTCGGGCACGCACCAGGGCTGGCTGCAGGGCCCCACGGGCACCGACTTCGACCTGTACCTGTACAAGTGGAACGGCAGCAGCTGGGTGGTGGTGGCCAGCGGCACCACGGCCAGCAACAACGAGACGGTCTCGTACAGCGGCACGGCCGGCTACTACGAGTGGGAAGTGCGCTCGTACAGCGGCAGCGGCACGTACAACCTGTGGCTGAAGCACCCGTAGTCTCGCACTGAAGGCTTCGGCCCTCGGCGATCGTCCCGCCCGGCGCAGGGTTCTGCGCCGGGCGGGATTTTTTTGGTGCGAGAGTGCGGAAGTGCGGAAGTGCGTGAGTGCGTGAGTTCGGTCATGGATGGTTCTATGGGGAAGTCCGCGCAGGCGGAGTGCGTGCCGTTGTAGCGACTTTAGCCGCATTTTCTCCTCTCGAGATCATCCCTCCTCCCAATCATCACGCACACTCCCGGTGCAGACCGCACCAAACCAGTGCGCATCTCGATATGACCCCAAAGGATTATCTCATTGGATGACAATCAGTTGATCTTCACGTTCGATCTGGCGCAGGTTCTGCCACAATTCCCCTCCACCACAGCAAACAGCTTGTCGGACGCGATGATGGATTCCGGAACTGCCGATTCTCCGGGTTGGTGATGATCGATGAACAGTTGTCGTGATCCGGTAGCCGACGAGTGCGGCGGAGGTCCGCGCTTCACACACAGGCAAGGGTAATTCGATGCGCCCGATCCGCTCGACGTTCCTGCTCGCGCTTTCCGCCGCCGCCGCGTGCGCGGACGGATCGCCCACGGCCGCGCGCGCGCCGCACGCCGCGCCGGTGCGGCTGGCGTCCGCCGGCGGGATCGGCGGCGCGTACCTGGTGGTGCTGAACGCCGGCGCCGACCCCCGCGGAGTCGCCGCGGGGCTGGGCGCCGCGCCGCGCCACGTCTACACCGCGGCGGTGAACGGTTTCGCGGCCACGCTCACGGCCGGCCAGCTGAACGCGCTGCGGCAGAACCCCGCGGTCGCCTACGTGGAGCAGGACGCCGTCTACCACGCGGCGCAGACCAGCGTGCCGTGGAACCTGGACCGCATCGACCAGCGCTATCTCCCGCTTTCGGGCACCTACACCGCCGGGACCGGGGTCGGGGTCCGCGCCTACATCCTGGACACGGGGATCCAGACGACCCACCCGCTGTTCGGCGCCCGCGCGCAGAACGTGTACGACGCGTTCGGCGGCACCGGGGCGGACTGCAACGGGCACGGCACCCACGTGGCCGGCATCGTGGGCTCCACCCAGTACGGCGTGGCGAAGGCCGTGTCGCTGCGCGGCGTGCGCGTGCTGGACTGCAACGGCTCCGGCTCCACCTCCGGGATCGTGGCCGCGATCGACTGGGTGCGCGCCAACGCGCAGAAGCCCGCCGTGGCCAACCTCTCCCTCGGCGGTCCCTTCTCCTCCACGCTGAACACCGCCGTCACCAGCCTGTCCAACGCGGGGATCTTCACCTCCGTGGCAGCGGGGAACGAGAACCAGCTCGCCTGCAACGTGTCGCCCGCCAGCGCCGCGGCCGTTTTCACCACGGCCGGCACCAACCCCGACGACACCCGGCTGGCCACCTCGAACTACGGCAGCTGCGTAGACGGCTATGCACCGGGCGGTTCCATCGTCTCCACGTGGATCGGCTCGGGAACCGCCACGCTCACCGGCAGCTCGATGGCCGCGCCGCACGTGGCCGGGGTGGCGGCGCTGTACAAGGCCCGCTTCGGCGATGCGGCGTCCGTCACCATCGACAGCTGGATCAAGACCAACGCGACCGCGGGCGTGGTGAAGAACGTGCCCGCGGGCACGCCCAACCGGCTGCTTTACACGGCGGGGCTCTAGGGCCGCCGCCGCACCACCCGCCGCGGCGAGTGCCGCGGCGGCTGCTCTCCCCCCACCGGATGGAGGACGTGGTATGAAAGCGCTCCGCAACGTGATGCTCGCGGGATCCGCCCTGGCGCTGGCCGCCTGCGCCGACCAGAGCCCGACGGCCACTTCCACGCGCGCCGCGGCGCCCGTGGTGGCTGCCCGCGGCGTGGCCGTGGAAGGCTCGTACGTGGTGGTGGTGAAGGAAGGCGCCGACCCGCGCTCGGTGGCCGCCGTCTCGGGGGTGAACCCGCACTTCGTGTACACCGCCGCGGTGAACGGCTTCAGCGCCGAGCTGAACCAGGGGCAGCTGAACGCGCTGCAGCACAACCCGAACGTGGACTACATCGAGCAGGACCAGGTGTACAGCGTGGCCACCACGCAGTCCGGCGCCACCTGGGGGATCGACCGCATCGACCAGCGCGCCCGCCCGCTCTCGGGGACGTACACCTACACGACCACCGCCAGCAACGTGCGGGCGTACATCATCGACACCGGCATCCAGGCCAACCACCCGCAGTTCGGCAGCCGCGCGGCGGCCTCGTACGACTACGCGGGCGGCAGCGGCGCCGACTGCAACGGGCACGGGACGCACGTGGCGGGAACGATCGGCTCCACCACGTACGGCGTGGCCAAGGGCGTGCTGCTGCGCGGCGTGCGCGTGCTGAACTGCAGCGGCAGCGGCACCACCAGCGCCATCATCGCGGGGATCGACTGGGTGCGCGCCAACGCGGTGAAGCCCGCGGTGGCCAACATGTCGCTGGGCGGCGGGCTGAGCAGCACGCTGAACACGGCGGCCACCAACCTGGCCAACTCGGGCGTGTTCCTGGCCGTGGCGGCGGGGAACGAGAACCAGAACGCCTGCAACGTGTCGCCGGCCAGCGCCTCGGGCGTGTTCACCACCGCGGCCAGCACCAGCAGCGACGCCAAGGCCAGCTACAGCAACTGGGGCTCGTGCGTCGAGGCCTACGCGCCGGGCAGCAGCATCACCAGCACCTGGATCAACAGCGGCACCAACACCATCAGCGGCACCAGCATGGCCAGCCCGCACGTGGCCGGCGTGGCGGCGCTGTACAAGGGCACCTTCGGCGACGCGGCCAGCAGCACGATCGTGTCGTGGATCATCAACAACTCCACCACGAACGTGATCACCGGCAACGTCACCGGCACGCCCAACCGCCTGCTCTACAAGAGCACGCTGTAACGGACGAATCGGGAGATGTCGATCGGGGCGGCGAGGATCCTTCCTCGCCGCCCCGTCTTTCGTCCGCGGGAGGATGGTATCCCCCGCACACCCCGCCCTGCCGACGTCATCCTGAGGCCGGCCAAACCGCAACCGATTTGCACGCAAGCGGTTGCAGGCCGAAGGATCTGTGGCCTCGGATGCACGTGCGTTCAGGAGACTCGCGGCTGGCCCGCTTACCGGCGGCTGAAGCCGCAGCAACAACTAGGGGATGCCTCGCAAACTACGCGAGGCTGTTCGGCTCGGCAGCCAGTTCCGCCCCTGAGGATGCCTCCCTTCCATCCATCGTGGTCGTGCGCGCAGCTCATCCCGGGCGGAGTCGAGCGGAAACACGAAGCGGCCGCGAACACCCCCAGGTGTCCGCGGCCGCTTTCATTCGCAGATGCGACGCCTCCGCGTCACCGGGCCTTGGCGCGCTCTACGATGGCGGTGCCGTAGATCCTGGCCATGGCCGAAACCAGCTTCGGGCGCGCGCCGTCGCTGAGCGCCACCAGGGCCAGTCCGCGCACCTGGGCCATCTCCGCCGAGTCGATGCCGGCGTCGCGCGCGTCCTCGATCGCCCGCACCACGCGGCCCAGCGCGTCGCGCTTGTCGGTGTCGGGCGGCTGCAGCGGCCGGGTGGCGTCGGCCACCGCGGACCACAGGGCACTGCGGTTCATCCCCATCGTCTCCAAGCGATCATCTCTCCAGGGCGGAACGTCCGCCTGCATGTCGTCGTTCTCCACGGCCAGCCCCGGGGGATGACTCCCGCGGGCGCGGGGCCGTCACCTGTTTGCCGAGCCGCATCCCGCATCCCCATCCACCGATCCCCCAATCTCCCCGATCGCAGGACACCCGGCGTGTAACAGGCGTTTCCGCCGGACGCGCGAGAGCGGCCTCCGCGCGGGGCGGAGGCCGCTCTCGGCCAGCCGCTTGGGGCGCGGTCAGAGCGTGTGGAAGCGCTCCTTGATCTCGTTCACCAGCTGGATGTACTCCGGGCGCAGGCGGATGTCGGGGTGCCAGCACAGGTCGCGCTCGATCAGGTCGATCTCCTCCACGATGCGCGCGCCGGGGATCACGTTCCCCTGCGGGTCGCGGTCGCGCCCCATCAGCCAGATGGTGTCGCACACCGCCACGGCGGCCGACACGTCGTGGGTGACGATGATGAGCGTGTTCTCCTCGTTGGTCAGGCTGACCTCCTGCAGCAGCGCGTGCACGTTCTCCTGCTGCAGCACGTCCAGCCCGCTGAAGGGCTCGTCCATCACCAGGTAGTTCTCGCTGCACAGCAGCTGCTGGGCGATGGCCACCCGCTGCCGCTGCCCGCCCGAGAGCTGCACGGGGTACTTGCCGGCGTGCGCCTGCAGCCCGAAGCGCTCCAGGTACTTCATGGCCGCCGCCTTCGCGTCGTCCGCCTTCATCCCCGCCTGCTTCGCCGCGATGACGAGGTTGCCCAGGACGGTGCGGTGCTCGAAGAGGATGTAGTTCTGCGCCACCACGCCCACCAGGCCGGGCGAAGCGGGAATCCCCTTCTCGCCGATCTTCACCGTTCCCGCGTCGGGCTTCACCAGCCCCGCCAGGATCTTGAAGAGCGTGGTCTTTCCCACGCCCGACGGGCCCAGGAGCCCCACGATCTGCCCCTGCTTCACCCCGGGGCGCACCACGTCGCGGATCTGCGCGTTCACCTCGCGCAGGATGGGAACGCCGCCCCGCGCGAAGGTCACGCCCTGGATGTCGACGAGAACGCTCTTGCGCTCGTACGCGTGCTGGGTGCTCATGGTTGCCCTCCTCAGCGGCGCGCGGTGACCAGGGCGGCGCTGGGAACCAGCACCCCCTTCATCCAGGCCAGGAACGCGTCCTGGAAGAACCCGGCGATCAGGAACACCCCCTGCACGGCCACGATGGCGGCCAGGTTGAAGTGCTTCTGCTGGTCCATCAGCATGGTCCCGATCCCGCCCTCGCCGCGGACCAGCCCCTCCACCATGGTCAGCATCATCCACCCCATCGCCGCGTTCTGGCGGATGGCGTCGAAGGCGGCGCCCATCTGGCCGAGGACAACGACCTCCCACACCACGCGCCAGTCGCCCATGCGCAGCGTGCGCGCGTGGTCCAGCTTCTCGGTGGGCACGGCCGCCACGATGTCGACCATCGAGGTCAGCAGGAAGGCCGAGATGCCGAACACCAGCAGCGCCAGCTTCAGCGAGTGCCCGCCGTTGAAGAGCAGGGTGAAGACGAAGGTGAAGCCCACCAGGCTGAGGAAGCGCGCCTTGGTGAGCGCGGTGACGATGGGGCGCAGCGCGGGGACCACGCTCAGGTACGCCAGCGCGAAGGAGATGAGCACCGCGATCAGCAGGCTCTCGCCGAACAGCGTGAGGCTGGTGAGCAGCTCGCCCAGCAGCCCCTGCTGCGCGGTGAGCGTGCGGAGCGCCTCGGCCACCTTGGCCGGCGACGGAAAGATCCCCGAGGCGAAGAGCCAGAGGAGGATCACGGCGCCGCCCCAGGCGGCGGCCATGCTCAGGTAGGTGCGCTGCGGGACCCACTGGTTGGGCCGGAGCGCGGGACCGAGTGAAGGCATCGGCTGGACGTCGGTTGGGAAAGGGAGAAGGTGGAGACGCGCCCGGGGCGCGGAGAGGTTCCCCCCGCGCCCCGGCCGGTGCTGCCTGGTCCGATCAGCTGTTGGTGCCGATCACGACTTCCACGCGGCGGTTGGCCGCCCGCCCCTCGGCCGTCCGGTTGGACTCGATCGGCATGGTCGACCCGTGGGCGAAGATGCGGATGCGGCCCTGCGGGAAGGTGCTGGCCGAGCGCTGCTCCAGCCACTTCTTCACCGCCATCGCGCGGTCTTCCGACAGCTGCTGGTTGGCGTCGGGGTTCCCCACGTTGTCGGTGTGGCCGTGGATCTCCACCGTCAGCGAGTTGATGGACAGCTCGTTGAAGAGCTGCTCCAGCTGCTGCTCGCCCGCCGGGGTGAAGTTGGCCGAGCCGGTCTCGAAGGTGATGGAGACGTTGCGGCGGCCCACCACGCGGGAGACGTTGCCGCTGCCGTTGTACGTCTGCGTCTCGGCGGCGGCGGCGGCGGCCTGCGTGCCGCCGGCGCGCTGCGCCACGGCCTGCAGGTAGCTCACGTCCACGATCTGGTCCACCGGCGGAATGCTGGGCACCAGCTGCGGGTACTGCTGCTTCACGATGTTGCCGAACACCGTGTAGGTGGCGCGGAAGCGGCTGGTCTCCGGAGTTGTCCCCGGCGCCAGGCCGAAGAGCACCAGGTTGTCGGCCAGGTTGTTGGCCTTCGATCCACCGAGGTCCACCTGGATCCCCGTCTTGTCGGCCTCGGTCACGCCGCGGTAGTACTTCTCCCAGAACGCGGCGTCGGCGCCCTTCTCGTTGTAGATCTGCTGGCTGATCTCGGCGGCGCGGTGCAGCGCCTCCTGGTGGTGCAGCACCTGGTCGCCGCCCTGCAGGAAGGCGGTGAGCATCTTCTCCACCGTCTGCCGGTTCTGCTGGTTCCACTTGTGGATGCCGATGATCACGTGCGGCATCTGCGACGTGTACTCCTTGGTCGACACGATGCTCACGATCCCGCCGCGCTCGCGCGCCGCGGTCACGTCGGCCGGCGTCCAGGTGACGATGCCGTCCACGCACACCTTCTTGGTCTCGCCGGTCGGCTTCCCGTCGACCACCACCTTGCGGTCCTCGCAGTAGTTGGCCACGTACTTCTCGGCCGCCTCCACGTAGCTCGACGTGTTCACCCAGTTGACCGCGTTGGGGTCGTAGGTGGTCTCGTCGGGGTTGTTGGGAATGCCGTTGTCGCCCATGAAGCGCTGGGCGATGTTCCAGTCGCCGTCGCGCAGCACGCCGGCCACCACGGCGCCCCGCATGCTCTGCGGGTTGTCGCGCCACTTCTGCGGCCCCATCAGCTTGTCCTCGCCGCGCGAGTAGCCGCAGCTGCCGATGATCTCGGCGCGGTAGTCCTCGCCGAACGAGTCCACCAGCTGCTTGTTCAGCGCGGCCAGGAAGGCGCCCGACCCGTCGCCCATGATGCCCACGAAGTGCACGCCGGCGGCGGGCTGCGCCTGGCCGTCGTGCAGCCCCTTGGCCAGCGCGGTGAGCTGCGCCATGAGCTGGGTGTTGTCGTCCTGCCGGTCGATGCGGACCTTGACGCCCTGCTTCTCCATCAGCGAGCCCTGCGTGGTCACCGGGCCGCCGTTGGAGTAGAGGCACCCCATCTGGGAGTTCCACGCCCAGAAGTTGATGCGCACCTCGGGGGCGCCGGGCATCTCGGCTGGGCGGTCGGTGGGGAGCGGCGCCAGGGCCACGGTGCCCGTGCCGGTGGCGAAGCCGTTGCCGATGTCGGAGCCGCTGTCCAGCCCGCTCACCTTTTCGGGAACGAGGGCCTTCATGATCTGGCGGCCGTAGCCGTGCTGGGCCGCGTAGCGCAGCCCCAAGCCCAGCGCCGCGATCACGGCCAGCCCGCCCAGGATGCGGACGGTCTTCTGGCCCGTCGATGTCAGTTGCATGGTAGGAAAACGGGGTTCGGGTTCACTTCGCCGGCAAAAACTCTACTGAAGTGCTGAGTGCTGAGTGCGATCGGTGCTGCCGGGCACTCAGCACTCGGCACTCAGCACTTTCTTTTCTACTGTCTCCGCAGCTTCCCGCGCCAGCGGTTCTCCGGGGTCGCGGCCGGCGGCGCGGCGCCGCCCGATCCACCGCCCATCGACTCGGCCTGCGCCAGCAGCGCGGCGCCGGCGCCCGCCGAGGTCGCGGCGGGGTCGGCCAGCTCGGCGGCGGTCACCTTCTTCTCCGCCTCCATCAGCTGCGTCAGCCCTTCCTGGCGGAAGGCCATCTGGTTCAGGTCCACCGCGTGGTCGAAGTCGGTCAGGTCGATCAGCGTCTGCAGCTCGCCCAGGCGCTTCTCGTAGTCGTCGCGGATGCGCTCGGCGGCCATGTCGCGCACCTCGGCCAGGTCGGTGTCGCCGAAGATCCCCTGCGCGGCGGCGGTGGCCGAGGCGACCGCGCCGGTGATGGTGTGCTTGTCGGCCAGCTGGTTGGCCTCGTCGCGCGCGGTCTGGATGTGGTAGTCGGCGCGGCGCATCACCCGCTGCAGGAGCTTCTCGATGTTGAGCATCTGCTCCTGCATCGAGCGGTACTCCTCGATGTCGCGCGCGCGGCGCGCGGCGATCTCGGCGTGCGCGTTCAGCCCGTCCTCGTCGTGCGTGGCCTGCGCGGCCTTCGCGAGGCGGAGGGCGTCCTGCCGCTCCTTCTCGCTGCGGGCGATCTTGGCCTCCACCATCCGCCGCACGCCCACGATGCGGGCCAGGCGGTCCTGGATCACCTCGCGGCGCTTCTCCATCTGCCGCACGAAGCTCTTCAGGATCGAAACCGGGTCCAGCTCCACGAAGTTGCCGGTGACCCAGCGGCTGATCATCTGCAGCGAGTAGAACAGCAGCGTGCGCGGCCGGTCCCACACGAACACGGTGAAGTAGACGAGCGCCAGCACCCCCACCAGGAAGGCCAGGTACAGGGTGTTCTGGGCGATCTCGATCAGCTTGGGCAGGAAGTGCACGAACGCCCAGGCGATGGCCACGCCCAGGCCGGCCATGATCCCGGCGCCCACCTTGCCCTCGGGGCGCTGCCAGAAGGTGCGGGCGGCCTTGGGCGCGCCGGCGGTAGCGGAGGTCTCCATCGCGGGGCTACTTCGCGGTTGTGAGGAAGGGGGCGATGCGGGAGCGCTCGGCCTCGAGCTCGGCCTGGACCACGGCGTAGCTGGCGGCGAAGCGCGCCGAGTTGGCGTCGATGGCGGCGCGCGCCTCGCGGGCCTGCTTGTCGAGCTCGGCGGCCTTGGCCTCCAGCGCCTTGATCTCCTCGATGCGCCGGGTGATCTCGGCGCGCGTCTTCTCGATCTCGGCCTGCGTGCCGCCCACCGACTGCGCCGTCTCTTCCTGCACGGCCTTGTCGAAGGCGGCCTTCTCGCCCGCCAGGATCTGCATGCGGTCGGCGATGGCCTCGGCGATCTGCGTGGCGCTCACGCCGTGGCTGGCCTGCGCGGCCGATACGGCCAGCTGCGTGCGCGTGCCCTCGTCGGCCACCGCGCCCAGCGCGGCGAAGAGCGTGCGGAACTGCTTCAGCGCCGGCTTCCTGCTTCCGTCCACCGCCGCCTGCAGCTGCTGCACGAACTCGGCGTCGGGCGCGGCGGCCACGGCGGGAACCGGCACGGCGCCCTGCTGCGCGGGCCCGGCGGCGGCGCCCCGGACGGGGGCGGCCAGCGTGGCGTCGGCGGGGGCCCCGGGAGCGCCCTGCGGCTGCTCGTTGCCATCCTCGTCGAGCACGACGAAGGTGCCGAGCGCGTCCTTGCCGACGTCCTTGATCTTGTCGAAGATAGAGCTCATGGCAGGGGTCCGCGGCCCGGGCGCACGGCGGCGGGAAGTGCCGGCGCGTTCAGCCGCTGCTGGAGGTGAGGGCCCAACGGAAACATCGGGGAAGCAGGCTCCCGGCCGGGCGTGCCGCCCCGGAGCTCGTGCCGAAGGCGGTAAATGTATGCGATCATTGCGAATCCGTCCACTCCCCCGGCCGATCTTCGCCCCTCCATCCATACGGATGATTCCCCGGGCGGGTTGCGAGCAGCTGCTCCTTTCCCTGTGATTTGCGCCATCTCCAACGCTCCCAGACAGATGGGCCTCACCGCGGGAGACGGGGAGACGCAGAGAACTCATCCCATGCGGTGAGTTCTCTGCGTCTTCGCGTCTCCCGCGTGAGATCTTTCTGTTGACGATGCCGGTGCGGCGGCGATGTCCCACCTCTTCGTCGTCCACTCCCGGGGCACCTTCCCCGTCAGGAATCTCTCGATCGGAATCAGTAGTTTCCTCCACGCGCCACATCTCATTGTGGCGCCGCGACTTATCTTTCGATGAATTCAGCTCGGTCAGATGTTTTGTATCGTTCAGGATTGACTGAACGGTCAGATACTGATATCGTTGCGGCAGAATGAGGAAGCCATCACAGGAGACACACTGTGGACGAGTCGGTGCAGCAGTTCGTGGAGCGGATGGGGCTGATCTGCGAGAAGGAGGGGATGGCCCGCAGCGCGGGACGCATCTTCGGCCTTCTGCTGATCGGCGGCCGCCCGTACTCGCTCGACGAGCTCGCGGAAAAGCTGCAGGCCAGCAAGGCGGGCGTGAGCACCAACTGCCGGATGCTGGAGCAGTTCGGGATGATCGAGCGGGTGAGCTCGCTGGGCGACCGGCGCGACTTCTACCGCGCGCAGGACAGCCCGTGGGAGCACATCATGCGCGTGGCGCAGAGCCGCTGGCGCGAGATGGTGAAGATCTTCGGCGACGCGCAGGCCGCGCTCCCGCCGCAGATGGCCGAGGGAAAGCGGCGCCTGCGCGAGGCCGAGCGCTTCCACGGCCTGCTGATCACCGAGGTGGACCGCATGCTGGACACCTGGCGCCGGATGGAGAACGGCGGCACCCCCGCCGGCCCAACCGAGAACGCGGCCTGACGGAGATGGAGACGGACCCCGGCCCGGTGGCGGCCGGAGCGACGAAGCACCGAACCGCTTCAGACCAGACGCTGACGGATATGCCTGAATCTTTCGCCCCACGCGCCTGCGGGGCCCTTGCGTTCGCCCTGCTGCTCGCGGCCCCGCTCGCGGCGCAGACCCACCCGCTCCCGCCGCCGGGCGCGCCCGCGGCGCAGCAGACCGTGGCCGCCATCCCCGGCGCCCGCCCGCTCTCGCTCGACGAGGCGCTGACCATCGCCGAGGGGACCAGCGACCAGCTGACCGTGGCCCGCGCGGGGGTGATGCGCGCCAGCGGCCAGCGGCTGCAGGCGCAGAGCCAGCGGCTGCCGCAGCTGAACGGCACCGCGTCGTACAGCCGCGCACTAGCGTCGCAGTTCTCCTCGCTGTCCGGGGGGACGGACACCACCACGCAGTCGGGGCCCACCAACTGCGGCAAGTTCGTCCCCAACCCGGCGCTCCCGGTGGAGTCGCGGCTGGACTCGCTGGAGCACGCGGTGGACTGCGCGGCCAACGGCAACCCCTTCTCGTCGCTGGGCTCGCTCCCCTTCGGGCGCGAGAACACCTGGCAGCTGGGGCTGAACCTGCAGCAGAACGTGTTCTCGGGCGGCCGCATCGGCGCGCAGGTGGACGCGGCCACGGCGGGGCGGCGGCGGGCCGAGATCCAGCTGGCGTCGACGCGCGCGCAGCTGGTGCTGGACGTGGCGCAGGCGTACTACAACGCCGCGCTGGCCGACCGGCTCCTGGCGATCGCCGAGGCCACGCTGGCACAGTCGGAAGAGACGCTGCGGCAGGTCACCCTCGCCAAACAGGTGGGGAACCAGCCGGAGTTCGAGCTGCTGCGCGCCCAGGTGACGCGCGACAACCAGCGGCCGGCAGTCATCCAGCGCCGCGCGGACCGCGACCTGGCCTACACGCGGCTGCGGCTCCTGCTCGACATCCCCGCCGACCAGCCGGTGAGCCTCACCACGCCGTTGAACGACGCGGCGCCGGTTCCCGTCTCGCGCTTCGCGTCGAACCCGAACCTGATGGGCGACACGGCGACGGCGAACCGCGCCCCTGTGCGCCAGGCGGTGGAGGCGGTGACCACGCAGGAGGCGCAGTTCCGCATCGCGCGGGCGCAGCGCCTTCCCACGCTCAGCATCGTTTCGAACTACGCGCGCGTGGGGTACCCCAGCGGGCTGTTCCCCGCGTGGAGCGACTTCGCCACCAACTGGACGGTGGGCGCGCAGCTCTCCGTTCCCCTCTTCACCGGCGGGCGCATCCGCGGCGACGAGATGGTGGCGCAGGCCAACGTGATGGAGGCGCGCGCCACGCTGGAGCAGACGCGCCAGCAGGCGGAGCTGGACACGCGCACCGCGCTGGACCAGCTGGCCGCGGCGCGCGCGCAGTGGCAGGCCAGCGCGGGCACGGTGGAGCAGGCCGGCCGCGCCTACCAGATCGCCGAGATCCGCTACCGCGAGGGGCTGTCGACGCAGACGGAGCTCACCGATTCGCGGATCCTGCTGCAGCAGTCGCAGGCCAACCGCGCGCAGGCCGCGCGAGACCTGCAGATCGCGCAGATCCGCGTGGCGCTGCTCCCCGACCTGCCCCTGAACGTGGGGCAGGCCGCGGGCGCCGCCGCGCTCCAGCAGCAACAGCAGCTCCAGCAACAGCAGCAGCAACAGCAACAGCCGACCCAGCAGCAGCCACAGGTGCCGACGTCGTCGGCGTTCAGCGGAACGGGGGGATGATGATGAACAACACGATCGGGCGCGCGGCGCTGGCCGCCGGCGTGGCCCTGGTGCTGGCGGGGTGCGGGAAGGAAAGCGACGCCGCGGTGGAGAAGCCGGCCGAGGGGATCGTCCTGGGGCCCGACGCGGTGGCCGTGGTGCAGCAGCAGGAGATCCGCACCGGGCCGCAGCTTTCCGGCAGCCTGATGGCCGAGCGCGAGGCGCAGGTGCGGGCGCAGATCTCCGGCCAGGTGCTGGCGGTGTACGCCGACCAGGGGCAGGCGGTTCGCGCCGGGCAGCCGCTGGCGCGCATCGACGCCACCGCGCTGACCGACGCGGCCACCTCGGCGCGCACCGGCGTTTCCTCCGCGCAGATTTCGCTGGAGGTGGCGCGGCGCAACTACGAGCGCGCGCAGACGCTGAACCAGGCGGGCGCCATGAGCGACCGCGACCTGGAGACGGCGCGCGCCCAGCTCAGCCAGGCGCAGGCGCAGGCCGCCGGCGCGCGCAGCCAGCAGGCCAGCGCGCAGAAGCAATTGTCGAACAGCGAGGTGCGCTCGCCCATCACCGGTGTGGTCAGCGTGCGCCCGGTGGGCGCGGGCGACATCGTGCAGCCGGGGGCGGCGCTCTTCACCGTGGTCGACCCGCGCAGCATGCGGCTCGAGGCCAACGTTCCCGCCGAGCAGCTGGGGCAGCTCCACATCGGCTCCACCGTGCGCTTCACGGTGAACGGCTACCCGGGGCGCACCTTCACCGGCACGGTGCAGCGCATCGCCCCCGCCGCCGACCCGGCCACGCGCCAGGTGCCGGTGGTGGTCACCATCCCCAACGAGGGCGGAACCCTGGTGGCCGGCCTGTTCGCGCAGGGGCGGGTGGAGAGCACCGTGCGGCAGGGCATTCTCGTTCCCGCCGCGGCGGTGGACGAGCGCGGCGTGGCGCCCTCGGTGCTGCGCCTGAAGGGGGGGAAGGCCGAGCGCGTGGCGGTGCAGCTCGGCACCCGCGACCCCGACACCGAGCAGGTCGAGGTCACCGCCGGGCTGGCCGCGGGCGACACCGTGCTGGTGGGCCCCGCCATCGGCACCGCCCCGGGCACCCCGGTCCGCGTCAGCGCGGCCGCGCAGCCGTAAAGGAGAGCAGGGATGTTCATCTCCGACTTTTCGATCAAGCGGCCCGTCGTCACCGTGGTGACGATGCTGGCGCTGGTCGTGTTCGGCATCTTCGCGCTGCTGAACCTGAAGACCGACGAGTTTCCCGAGGTGCAGCCGCCGGTGGTGGCCGTGTCGATCCCCTATCCGGGCGCGAGCCCCGAGACGGTGGAGCGCGAGGTGGTGGACCGCGTGGAGGAGGCCATCGGCGGGATCAGCGGCGTGGACCAGGTGACCAGCCAGAGCTTCGACGGCTACGCGGTGGTCATCGTCCAGTTCATCTTCGGCAAGGACCTGCAGCAGGCCACGCAGGACATCCGCGACCAGATCTCGCAGATCCGCAACGAGCTGCCGCAGGAGATGAAGGAGCCGATCCTCAGCCGGTTCGATCCGAACTCGCAGCCGATCGTCTCCATGACGCTCTCCTCCACCACGCTGGGGTCGGCCGAGCTCACCCGCATCGCCGACCCGGCGCTGACGCGCGAGCTGCGCGCGGTGCCCGGGGTGGCGCAGGTGAACGTGCAGGGCGGCATCACCCGCGAGCTCTCCGTCCTCCTGGACCCGGCGCGGATGCAGGCGGCGGGGGTGGGGGTGCCGCAGGTGGCCGCCGCGCTGCAGTCGCAGAACCTGGCCGCCCCCGTGGGCAAGCTGACGGGAACCTGGGACGAGCGGTCGATCCGACTGCAGGGGCGGCTTCCGGATCCGGAGTCGTTCCAGCAGCTGGTCGTCGCCACCAACCCCGGCGGCGCCGTCGTGCGGCTGGGCGACGTCGCGACGGTGCGCGACGGGACCGAGGAGCCCACCTCGCTGGCGCTGTTCAACGGCAAGCCGGCGGTGGGGATCGACGTGATCAAGTCTTCCGGCTACAGCACCACGCAGGTGGCCAGCGCGGTGCTGGAGCAGGTGCACAGGATCGAGGCGCGCCTCCCGCAGGGGGTGAAGCTCGACGTGGTGAAGAACTCGGGCGACCGGGTGAGCCGCTCGGTGAAGAACGTGCAGGAAACGCTCTTCGAGGGCGCGCTGCTGACCGTGCTGGTGGTGTTCCTCTTCCTGAACAGCTGGCGCTCGACGGTGATCACCGGCCTGGCGCTGCCGGTTTCGGTGCTGGCGTCGTTCGTGGCGGTGTGGGCCTTCGGCTTCACGCTGAACACGATGTCGCTGCTGGGGCTTTCGCTGGCCATCGGCATCCTGATCGACGACGCCATCGTGGTGCGCGAGAACATCGTGCGGCACGTGGAGATGGGGAAGGACCACTACCACGCGGCGCTGGAGGGGACGGACGAGATCGGCCTGGCGGTCGCAGCGACCACCTTCTCCATCGTCTGCGTGTTCGTGCCGATCGCCTTCATGGGCGGGCTGGCGCAGCAGTGGTTCGCGCCGTTCGCGCTGACCATCGCCTGCTCGGTGCTGGTGTCGCTGTTCGTGTCGTTCTCGCTGGACCCCATGCTCAGCGCCTACTGGCCGGACCCGCACCGCGAGCACCACGAGAAGGGCTTCGTGGGGCGGCAGCTGGACCACTTCAACAACTGGTTCGCGCGGCTCTCCGACCGCTACCGCGGGGTGATCGCCTGGGCGCTGGACCACCGCGCGTCGATGGTGATCCTGTCGCTGGGCACCTTCATCGGCGCGCTGATGCTCCCGGTGAAGGGCCTCGTCTCCTTCCTGGTGGTGCTGGCGATCGCGGTGGGCCTCTCGGCCTTCCTGGCGCTGGCGAAGCCGGGGAAGTCGGTTACCGCGGCGGTGGTGCTGGGCGGGCTGGTGGCCATGGTGGTGGGCGGGGCCATGTCGCCGGTGTTCGCCAAGCTGGGCGGGCAGTTCTTCCCGCCCGACGACCGCTCGGAGTTCATCGTGCACATCGACACGCCGGCGGGAAGCAACATCCAGTACACGCGCAGCAAGGCCGACGAGGTGGCGCGGGTGGCCCGCACCCACCCCGAGGTGGCGTACACCTACGCCACCGTGGGCGGGCAGCAGGGCACGGTGAACCAGGGCGACATCTACGTGCGCCTGGTTCCCAAGGCCACGCGGCACCGCAGCCAGGACGAGCTGGCGGCCGAGATCCGCGAGCAGGCGGCGCACGTGGGCGGGGCCACGGCCTCGCTCAGCACCGGCGGCTTCGGACCGCAGAAGGAGATCCAGATCCAGCTGCGCGGCCCCGACATCGCCGTGCTGAACCGGCTGGCCGACCAGGTGATGGCCGAGGTGCGGCAGGTGCCCGGCGCGGTGGACGTGGACCTGTCGACGAAGGGTCAGAAGCCGGAGCTGGAGGTGGAGCTGAACCGCGGGCTGGCGGGCTCGCTCGGCATCACGGCCGGGCAGGTGGCGCAGGCGCTGCGCCCGGCGTTCGCCGGGATCGACGCGGGCGACTGGGTGGACCCCTCGGGCGAGACCCGCGACGTGCAGCTGCGGCTCGATCCCGAGGCCCGGCGCCGCGCGGCCGACCTGGCGTCGATCCCCCTGGTCCTGCAGGGCCCCACGGGGACGACGTCGCTCCCGCTGGGGCAGGTCGCGACGATCAGGCAGGGCCTCGGCCCCGCGCAGATCGACCACCTGGACCGCGACCGCGTGATCACGGTGCAGGCCAACACGCAGGGGTCGCCGCTCACCGAGGTGGTGGCGGGGATCGAGACGCGCCTGAAGGAGCACGTGCGCGTGCCGGCGGGCTACGAGATCACGCAGGGCGGCCAGACCAAGGACCAGCAGGAGGTGTTCGGACGCATCTTCTTCGCGCTGGGCGTGGCCATCATGCTCATGTACCTGATCCTGGTGGTGCAGTTCGGCTCGTTCCTGGACCCGCTGGCCATCCTCCTCTCGCTCCCGCTCTCGCTGATCGGGGTGATGCTGGGGCTGTGGCTGACCGGGAACACGCTGAACCTGATGAGCCTGATCGGGGTGATCCTGCTGGCGGGGATCGTGGCCAAGAACGCGATCCTGCTCATCGACTTCGCCAAGTGGGCGCACGAGCGGGGCACGCCGCTGCGCGAAAGCCTGATCGAGGCGGGCGCCATCCGCCTGCGGCCCATCCTGATGACCACCTTCGCGCTGGTCGCGGGGATGATGCCCATCGCGCTGGGGAAGGGCGAGGGCTCGCAGTTCCGCTCGCCGCTGGGCGTGGCGGTGATGGGCGGGGTCATCGCCAGCACGCTGCTGACGCTGCTGGTGATCCCCACCTACTACGAGATCCTGGACGACCTGCGCGAGTGGCTGTTCGGCCTCTTCCGCCGCGGCCCGAAGAAGGAGGAGCACCACGGGCCGCCGGTGGAGCGCATGCGGCCGCGGCTGGAGCCCGAGGCGATGTCGGCGGACTGATCAAGGGGACAGGGGACAGGGACGGCCTTCGCGAGATGGCACCTGTCTCCTCCTCCGGCGTCGTCCTGAGGCTGGGAAGTACGGAAGTACGGAAGTACGATGCGCATCGCGGGGCGATGATCGCGGAGACGGAATTCCTGTTCTCCCAAGCGATTTTTCTGGTATCTGCCGCGTACGGTTGCTACTTTCGCGGGTGTTGGCGGGGGAAACGGATTTGGGAGTGAGGGCAATCCGTCCGAGGCGCTTCCGGCGTAGCATTTCAGCCGAACCGGACAGGTGCGCGGGGGGTATTCAGCGCGGCGCCGAGGGCGAGGCGCGCGCCGGGTTCCGCCGGGGGCGGGCCCGGGCTTTTTCATCCTGGCGAGGTTTGATGCAGACGATCACGGAGGAGCGGCCGGCGGTCCCCGTACCCGCGCCCCGGGCCGGCAAGGGGTTCCATCCCGGCCGCGCGTTCACGGACTTCCTGGCACGGCTGGGCACCGGCGGCGAGCGCTTCGCGGCGCACGCGGGCGACATGGCCACGCTGGTGTGGCGCTCGGCCATGTACCTGTTCACGGGCCGCGTGGCCCTGGCCGACATCGCCCGGCAGATGTACTGGATGGGCGTGGGCTCCATCCCCATCGTGCTGGTGACGGGGATGCTGGGCGGGATCGTGACCAGCCAGCAGGGTGGCTACCAGTTCACCGGCGGCGTCCCCCTCTACATCCTGGGAAGCGTGGTGGCCAGCTCGGTGATCCTGGAGCTGGGCCCGGTGATGACGGCCATCGTGCTGATCGGCCGGGTGGGCGCGCGCATCACCGCCGAGCTGGGGACCATGCAGGTGTCGGAGCAGATCGACGCGCTGCACTCGCTGGGCCGCGACCCGGTGCGCACGCTGGTGGCCCCGCGCCTGATCGCGGGGATCATCGTGGTCCCGATCCTGGTCGCCCTGTGCAACCTGGCGGGCGTGGTGAGCGGGATGGTGGCCGCGCAGTCGACCGTGCATCTCGGCATCCCCGCCTTCCGCTACGGCGCGGGGCTGTTCTGGCACAACTGGGACATGCTGTACTCGGAGCTGAAGGGCGTGGCGTTCGGCTTCGTCATCCCCCTGGTGGCCAGCCACATGGGCCTGTCCACCCGCGGCGGCGCCGAGGGCGTGGGCAAGAGCACGACCAGCGCGGTGGTGCTGATGACGCTGTCGGTGCTGGTCATCGACGCGCTCTTCCCGCCGCTGCTGCTGAACTGAGCAGGGGACAGGGGACAGGGATGGAGAACAGCCCGTCCACTTAGGACTCAGGACTTGGCACTCAGGACTTTTCCGTTGATGTTCGGCGACGACGCGGGGACGTGGAGGAATAGATGACGGTGACCCCGGCGGTGGGCGACCCGATGGTCGAGTACCGCGACGTGTGGAAGGCGTTCGACCAGCCGGTGCTGGCGGGCGTGGACCTGGTGGTGGGCCGCGGCGAGACCATCTCCGTGGTGGGCCACTCGGGAACGGGCAAGAGCGTGCTGCTGAAGACCACGATCGGGCTGATCGTGCCCGACCGCGGCGAGGTGGTGGTGGACGGGATCTCGGTGTTCCGCGGCGGCCGCCGCGCGCTGCGCGACGTGCGCAAGAAGGTGGGATACGTCTTCCAGAACGCCGCGCTGTTCGACTCGATGACGGTGTACGAGAACGTGGCGCAGGGGCTGACCGACGAGGAGATCGCGTCGTGGGGCGACCAGGAGGTGCTGCGGCGGGTGGCCCGCTCGCTGGACCACGTGAACCTGGACCCCAACAAGGTGCTGGGGAAGCTTCCCAGCGAGCTCTCGGGCGGGATGCGCAAGCGCGTCGGGATCGCGCGCGCCATCGTGGGCGAGCCCGAGATCCTGCTGTACGACGAGCCGGTGACCGGGCTGGACCCGGTGAACGGCACGGTGGTGCACCGGCTGATCGCGCAGCTCGCGGGCGAGCTGGGGGTCACCAGCATCATCGTCACGCACGACATCGAGGGCACGCTGCCGATCTCGGACCGCGTGGCGCTGCTGGACCACGGCCGGATCCGCTTCGTGGGCACCCCCGACGAGTTCCGCGCCAGCGACGACCAGCTCGTGCGCGCCTTCATCGAGCGCGACGTGCCCGAAGACGAGATGGCGGAGGCGCTATGATCCGGCGCGCAGACGAAAGCAACCAGGGGGCGGCCGCGTCCGCCCGTAACCGAATCTCCCCGCGAGACATGGCCATCGTCCAACCCACCCGGTCCCCCCGGCGCGAGGTGCAGGTCGGGATCTTCGTCCTGGCCGGCATCCTGGCCGTGCTGGCCGCCCTGTTCATCCTGACCGACCCCGGCACCTTCCGCGGGCGGTACTACGTGTCCACCGTGGTGCGCGACGCCGGCGGCATCCGCGCGCGCGACCCCGTGCAGCTCTCGGGGGTGAACATCGGCCGCGTGGCCGACCTGAAGCTCACGCCGGGCGGCGTGGCCATGCGCCTGGAGATCGAGGGGAAGTACAAGTTCCCCGACGACAGCAAGGTGCGGCTGACGGCCAAGGGGCTGCTGGGCGAGATGGTGGCCGACGTCCTCCCCGGCCGCTCGCGCACCGAGGCCGGCGAGGGCGAGATCCTGGCCAGCGCCGACCAGGACCAGGGGCTCAGCGGCACCGCGCAGGACCTGGCGGGCACGGCCAGGCAGGTGGGCGGCAAGGCCGACACCCTGCTCACGCGCGCCAACCTGCTGCTGAGCCAGGAGGCCATCGGCTCGGTGCACACCAGCGCGGCCGAGCTGCAGTCCATGCTGGGCTCGCTGCAGGCGCTGGCCGCCGACCAGCGGTCGCAGCTCTCGGCGCTCTCGGCGTCGCTGCGCCGCAGCGCGGCGGGGATCGAGGGGGCGGCCACGCGGCCCGAGCTGGCGCGCGCCATCGCCCGCACCGACAGCCTGACGGCGCGGCTGGACGCGGCCACGGGGCAGCTGAACCAGGCCAGCACCTCGCTGGCGGTGGTGATGGGCCGCATCGAGCGCGGCGAGGGCACGCTGGGCCGGCTGAGCAAGGACGACTCGCTGTACGTGAACCTGAACAGCGCCGTCGCCAACCTGAACCAGCTGACCACCGACATCCGCGCCAACCCCAAGAAGTACCTCAGCGTCAGCGTCTTCTGACGCTCGGGGGATTCGGGAGATGGAGAAGGGCGGGCTTCCTCGCGGAGGCCCGCCCTTCCTGTCATACGGTCCCTGGCGCCAATCGAACGCCACAAAAGACGTCATCCTGAGGCCGGCCACACGGTCCCCTCATCCCTCGCAAGACTTTGCAGGCCGAAGGATCCATAGCCGGCTCTGCACGTTCGCCCGTCGAAGCGCGCCTCCACCTCTCCCGAATTGACGAGATCGGCGTGTGCGCTTCGAAAACTGACGTGCGACGTCACCTATAGATCCTTCGGCCTTCAGGCGCTCGTGCGAGAAGAGCGTCAGTGTGGCCGGCCTCAGGATGACGTCTCCTTGGGGCTGATTGTAATGCGCAGTTGATTGCCAGATCCGGTATCACCGCTCGATCGTGATCTCCCGCCTGGTCGTGACGGTTGTGCCCATTCGCGTGCGGACCGAGACCTCGATGACGTAGTCGCCCGGGGCGAGGCGGGGGAGGGTGAGGGCGAGCGAGCGGGGGACGATGGCGCCGCCGGGCACGGCCTCGCTCCAGCGCATGCGCACGGGTGCCGCGCCGCGCGTGCGCTTGCGCGACAGCGCGAGGGAGAAGGCGACGCTGTCGGCGCGCGGCTCCAGCCCGTACACCTCCCAGTACATCGCCACGCGCTCGCCTGCGCGGAACCGGGTGCTCCCGCGCGCGAGCGGCGCCGCCTCGTCCAGCGACCGCGGGCGCGCGTCGCGGTCCAGCAGCAGCACGTCGGAGATGGCGATCCCGTGCTCCGCCGGCCGCCGCAGGTCCGCGCCGAAGCGGGCGCGCGCCGCACGCTGGCTGGTGCGCTCGCGCGCTTCCAGGCTCAGCACCGTAGCCTCCGGCTCGGCGGTGGCGCGGAGGACGCCGCGCGTTCCGTCGACACGCGCGGTCTGGACGACGGGCGCGGCGCCGGGGTCGCGCATTATCACCAGCCCGGCCTCGAGCGTGGGGTGTGCGGGAAGACTGTCGGGCTTCATGGCGAAGGCCGCGACGACCTCGGCCCGGCCGTCGCGGCGGAAGACGGCCACCTGGTGCGGGAGCGGCCCAAAGCGGCGCACGCCGGGCGGGCCGTAGAACGAGTGGGCGCCCTTCTCGTCCGTCCGCCAGTCGTCGGCGCGGATGGCCAGCGGGTCGCGCGCCATGGCCAGCGTGGGGATGAACTCGAAGCTGGGGGGATAGTGGGTGATGACGGACGAGATGGCCCCCTGCCCAAAGCGCGGCCGCACCCGCTCCCACCCGCTCGGGGCGCCCCAGCGCGCCAGGATCTCGGCCAGGTCGAACGCCCAGTAGATCCCCTCGGTGGTGCGCGCGCGGTCCTGGAAGCGGTCGGCGACCAGGCGGGCGTAGTGCTCGGTCAGCCGGTCGTTCCCCGGCTCCATCCAGAACGGGTCCGCCAGCCACCAGATCCGCCGCACCGCGGCCTCGCGCGCGGATGCGTCCATGCGCCGCAGCGCCCGCGCGTCCGCGTCCATCAGCACGGGCGAGAGCGCGTCCCACTCGCGGCGCTCCGCGGCCGGCATTGCCGCGAGCGCCTGCGCGAACGTCGCCTCCGCCGCGCGGTAGTCGCCCGCGGCGTGCCGCGCGTAGCCGTCCAGCGCCAGGCACCACCAGCGCCCGGCCCGGCACTCGCGCGCCACCCGCGACGCCTCGGCGAAGCGCCCCGCCTCCACGCGGTAGCGCACCCGCTGCCCGGCCACCCACGCGTCGCCCGGCGACGCGGCGGCGGCCTCGTCGAGCGCCGCGATCAGCGAGTCGCGCTCGGCGCGCACGGAAGGGTGCTCCGGCGGCGGCGTCCAGTCTTCCTCGGTGTCGTTGTGCGTCAGGCAGAATCGCCCGATGATCTCGTCGCAACTCCCGCCGCTGCCCGTGTTCTCGCTCGTCCACGGGAGATGCTGGAAGCGCACGCGCTCGAACGCCGCCTGTGCCCGCCGCGCATCGCGCAGCACCCGCGCCGAATCCGCGCGCGTCTGCGTCCGCGCGGACGCCAGCGCCGCCGGCGCCTGCGCGCGTCCCGGCGGCGGCACGACCAGCGCCGCCACGGCCGCGAAGGTGAGGAATCGCACCGATCTCATCCGCATCTCCATGATGCTGTCACCGCCCGGCCGCCGCTGCCGCATCCCGCGCGCCAGCCGCCGGGCACTCTTCCAGAGAGACGCGCGAGCCCCGGAGAGTTTGACAGCCGGGCTGGTGACTCTGATGGATCTGGCAAATCGCTGATACCAGCTAGGGAAGAAGTATCAGCGTGGCGCGCCCGAATAGGCAGTTCGCGGGCTGGCCTCACCGGCGACTGAAGTCGCAGCAACAACTACGGGAAGCCTCGCAAACTGCGCGAGGCTGATCCGCTCCATCCGCGGCATCTTCCCCTCTCCATTTTCGGGTGAGGGCCCGCGCTATCTCCCCTCCACCACGTTCCTGTATCCCGTCGCGAAGACGAGGGCTACGAGGACGATCAGCAGCACGCCGTATGCGCTGGCGCCGCCGAAGTCGTAGGCGCGCAGCTGCGACAGCATCTCCATGCTGATGGGGCGCGTGCGGTTGGTGTAGAGCAGGATCGAGGCGACGAACTCGCCCAGCGCGGTGACGAACGCGAGCAGCGCGCCCGCCATCAGCCCCGGCAGCACCAGCGGCAGCACCACGCGCCGCAGGGCCGTGGCGGGGCCGGCGCCGAGCGACGCGGCCGCCTCCTCGAGCGAGGGGTCGAGCTGGCGGAACGACGACAGCGCCGCGCGCGTGACCAGCGGGATGTTGCGGATGAAGTACGCCAGCGGCAGGATCGCGAAGGTCCCTACCAGCACGAATCGCCCCGCCAGCGGCCGGTTCACGCTGAACGTGGACGCCAGCGAGATCGCCAGCACAGTCCCCGGCAGAGCCCACGGGAGCGCGACCAGCGCGGAGACGATCGCCTTCCCGCGCACCCGCGTCCGCGCCAGCAGGTACGCCGCCGCGAAGGCGAAGGCCACGTTGGCGATCGTCGCGATCGTCGCCATGCGCAGCGAGTTGAGGACCGGGCGCAGCTGCTCGGCCTCGCCGAACATCCGGCGGTACGGCTCGGCGGAGTAGACGGGTGGAAAGGTCTGCGTGGTCCACGTTCCCTCGGGGACGAAGGAGACGAGCAGAACCGTGGCGTGCGGCAGCAGGAGGAAGCCGACGAACACCGCGGCCGCCAGCGTCAGCAGCCACCCGCGCCCGCGCTCGGGCGGCGGCGCCACGGCCAGCCCCTTGGACGCGCCGGTGTAGTCGCGCGACGCCTCGTAGCGCTGCAGGGGGACGAGGAACGCCAGCGAGACCAGCGCGAGCACCACCGCCTCGACGGCGACCAGGCCGTTCTCCCCGTTCAGCTTGCTGGCGTAGAGCTGCGTCGTGAGCACGCGGAAGCCGCCGCCGAAGACGTAGGGCGCGCTGAACGACGCCATCGACGTCATGAACACCAGCAGCGACGCGCCGCCCAGCGCGGGGGCCAGCATGGGCAGCGTCACGCGGCGCAGCGTGGTCCACCACCCCGCGCCGAGCGCCGCCGCGGCCTCGGCATACCCGGCGTCCAGCCGCGCCAGCCCGGCGGAGGTGAACAGGTAGAAGTAGACATACATGGTGTACGCGTGCACCAGCAGCACCGCCCACGCGCCGTCCAGCCGCCACGGCGCCTCCGCCAGCCCCAGCGCCGTCTGCACGCCGCGCGTCAGGAACCCGGACTCGCCGTAGAGGAAGAGGAAGGAGATGGTGCCGACCAGCGGCGGGAGCAGCACCGGCATTGCGGCCAGGCCGCCCAGAACGCGCCGCCCGGGGAACTCGCGCCGCGCGAAGAGGAAGGCCAGCGGCACCCCGATCAGCGCGGAGAGCACCACGCTCGCCAGCGAGATCCACACGCTGTTCCACAGCGCCCGCAGCTCCGACGCGCTGCCGAAGAAGCGCGCGTAGTGCGCCCCGGTCACCCGCCCCTGGTCCAGGAAGCTGTCGCCCAGCACGAACAGGTTGGGATACAGCACCAGCCAGAGCAGCAGGATCACCACTCCCGCCGCAAGCAGCCAAGCCGCCGGGATCGCCCGGCGGGAGCGCTGTCCCCGGAATCCCGCCCTTTCAGATTCGGACATCTGCTGATAAGCTTGGAGTCATCTCTCTCATCGGGCGCCCCGGTGTGCCCGTCTTCCGACCCGTTTCTCGCTCTTATTCAGCCTTGGAGCGAGTTTTGTCCGCGCGCTAAAGCGCGGTGGACGCCCGCTGATCCGTCCACCCCGGCGGTGCAATCAACCGTTCGCGCCGCATCGGCGCCAGCCCGCAGCGCGGACCACCAGAGGAGAGCACAATGCGGAAGATCCGGCTGGACCCCGAAGCGCTGCGCGTGGACTCGTTCGCCACCGGCGCGGCGCGGGCCGACCTGGGCACTGTCTACGGGTACGCGAGCAAGCCTGGCACCTGCGCCGCATCGTGTTTCGGCACGTGCGTCACCAACTGCGACTGCTCGCTCGGCTGCCCCAGCATCGCCCCGTGCACCGAGCCGAGCGGCTGACCGGCGCGCGTCGTTGCACCCTCTCGACCACCGAGGACCTGATGAAGAAGATCCGCCTGAATCCCGAAGCGCTGCGTGTGGACTCGTTCCCCACCGGCACCCCGCGGGACGAGATGGGCACCGTGCACGGCCACGCGACCAAGCCCGCCACCTGCGGAGTGTCGTGCTTCGGAACCTGCGCCACCAACTGCGACTGCACCCTCGGCTGCCCGACCCTCGTCTTCCCGTGCACCGACCCGATCGGCTGACGGGAAGCATCATCCCCCAACCGGAGAAAGATCGATGAAGAAGATCAAGCTGGACGTCGGCGCGCTGCGCGTGGACTCGTTCGAGGCGGGCGCGAAGCCCGCGGCCGGCGGTACCGTGCTGGGCTATGCCACCAGGAACTTCACCTGCGCCGACACCTGCCAGCCCCCCACGGGCGTGACGAACTGCGACTGCACGCTCGGCTGCAACACGGTGCCGTGCACCACCTCGTGACGGCGCGCCAAACCCCCATCTCCCTCCACGGAACGCGAATGCGCAAGCTGAAGCTGGATCTCGACACCCTGTGCGTGGAGTCGCTCGCGACCGCCGCGCTGGAGGCCGGGAACGGAACCGTGCACGGCCTCGGCAGCCGGTTCGCGACCTGCGAGTCGATCGTGAACAGCTGCATCACCTACTGCGACTGCACGCTGGCGTGCGCGCCCACCGACCCGTCCAGCTGCTGACGGCCGGGGCGAATCGATCCCATCCCCATTCACCTCCCGGAGCCGAGATGCGCAAGCTGAAGCTGGATCCCGAGACCCTGCGCGTGGAGTCGTTCACCGCGCGCGATGACGCACGGGGCGCGAAGGGCACCGTGCAGGCGCAGTCGTTCCTCCCCACGGCCGACCCGTTCGCCACGTCGTGCCAGGACGCGACCGCGTACTGCCAGGAGACCGACTTCCACTGGAACACCTGTGGGAACTCGTGCGTGAACATGTGCTTCAACACGGGCCCGAGCTGCGTGGACTGAAGTAGGACGAGGGTGCGAAGTGCGAAAGTGCGGGTTGTTACTCTCGCACCTTCGCACTCTCGCACCATGTCGGTAGATGAAAAGCGGCCCCGCGCGCCAGCCGGCGTGCGGGGCCGATCGTTTTCGTGTGGATCGATGCCCGTCAGGGCGCGGATGCGCGCCAGATGGCGTCCTTCTGCACCAGCGCGATGCTGGCGTTGTTGAAGCGGTACTCGGCCACGCGCTGGAAGAGCGGCTGCGCGTCGGCGTTCCGCCCCGCGGCGGCCAGCGCCACCGCGCGCTGGTAGGTGACGTAGATGTCGTTGGGGTCGGCGTGCTCGAAGTGCGCCGCCGCCTCGGCCGGGTGGTTCTGCAGCAGCTCGATCATTCCCATCAGCTCGTGTGCGAACTCGGCCTTCCGCGGGTCGCGCAGCGGCTCCACCGTGGTCATGATGCGGCGGTATGCCTCGGTCGCGGCCGGGAAGTCGCCCTTCCGCGCGGCCAGCATCCCCTCCCAGTATGCCGCGTACGCCTGCTCCTGGCGCCGGAAGTCGTCGGACCCGCTGCGCGCCGCGTCGGCCATCGCCAGCTGGTTGCGCAGCGCGATCACCCGCGCGGCATCGTCCAGCATGTGCGTGTGCAGGGCGATAGTGGCCTCTTCGTCGAGCGCGAACACCTTCGAGCCGTCGGGGTCGGGAACGTTCATCCCCCCGATGGCGGCGACCAGGCGGTCCAGCTCCTGGATGGCGGCGCGCGGGTTCCCCTGGTGCACGCTGACCAGCGCGTGCCAGACGGGGTACACCGCCTTCTCGTTGCCGCGGCCCAGCGCGGTCGCCGCGGCGTAGTCGGCGCGCGCCTGATCGTAGCGGCCCAGGAACGAGTTCACGTGCCCGCGCTGCTGCAGCGGCGAGCCCTCGCGCGGCGCCAGCCGGGCGGCGCGGGTGTAGGCGGTGCGCGCCTCGTCCAGCTTTCCGGCCATGCGCAGCACGTCGCCCTGCACGTCGTACGCGTAGCTCTCCTCCGGCGCCAGCGCCACCGCCTGGACGATGGTGGCCTCGGCGCTGGGCAGGTCGCGCGGCTCGTTCAGGTACTGCGACGCCAGCTGGATGAGCGGCGGCGCGAACTGCGGCGCGGCCTGGGCGGCGCGCTGCAGCGTGGCGCGGGCGTCGGCCTCGTGCCCCATGCGCGCCTGCACGGCCGCCAGCTCCATCAGCGCGCGCGGGCTCTGGGGGTTGGCCTGCGCCAGCTGCTGGGCCAGCGCGAGCTGCCCCTCGATGTCGCCGTCGAAGCCCTTGCGCGCCATCTGGATGAGCAGCTGCTCGGCGGGCGTGGCCTGCGCGGCGACCTGCTCGGCGCGCTGCAGGCTGGCGCGGAACTCCTCCAGCGAGTTGGCGCTCGCGGCCAGCTGGAGATGGGCGTACCCCCACGCGGGGTCGGCCTGCACCGCCAGCTGGAAGTGGTCGTGCGCGCCCGGCGCGTCGCCGAAGTCCAGCGCGTGCTGCCCCTGGGCGAAGTGCTCCAGCGCCGCGGGGGCGTGCTGCGCCGAGGGGTACAGCATGGTGGCGCGCTGGATCTGTGGCTGCGGCTGCGCGGCCAGCGCCCCCGCGCACAGCGCGGCGAAAGCGACGGGCGGCAGCAGCATGATGGCTCGGCGAAACGGCATCGTGCACCTCCGGGGGAGGGAACGGCGACGGGCGCGTCCGGCGCCGGAATGGCACCGGAGCGCGCCGCCTGGAAGGACGCGCTGTGACCCTGCGCTCGCGGCACGGAGGCGGATCTCCCCCGCGCCCGGCCTTAAACCGCCCCGCCAGATGAAGGCGGCGGACCCCTATGCGTTTCCGCAGCACTGCATAGATGCGCGAAAACACTTGGAGCACAATGACTTCGGCCGTTGTTCGCCCCGTTCGCTCCGCACTCGCCGCCGCGCCGCCGCGTCCTGGCTGGCGGCAGAGGATCCCACCGGTGACGCGCCGGCACGTTCCGGAAATGCGAACCACCTGCGGCTACGATCAATCCCGTGAAAATACGTGCTGTTTTCGTGCCAATTACGTGCTAAATACACCACCTTGGCACGTGTTCTGCGTTGCAGGATGGTGCCTGATAGACGCTGTACCGATGTCAGGTGTGGCACGGACGGATACAGGATCGGCCTATCGTCTGGCGCGAATGGGGCAGCGCCATCGGCGGGAAGCAAAGCCCCGGGTGGAGAGAAAGAGCGGAACGTTCGGACGCGTACTTGGCTCAGTGAACCGCAAGCAAAGCCCGGCGGGCGGTCACCTGACTATGAGCCGCGATGGAATTCCCCCACAGGCGGAAGCTTGTGACCATCGAAACGAGAGCTGGGCTAACACCAAGGCAACATCCGGAGGAAGAAATGGTCACACGAATGGAAAGTCTCGCAATCGAGGTAGCCCTGTGCACGTGTCGATCAGGAGCAGCCGAGCACGGCGACGCGAGATGCCATTGCGGAAGAACGCCACCGCGCCGGGCGTATCTTCGACACAGCAGCGGCGCGATGAGCTGTCCAGAGGTGTCGCTCGTCTGCACGGCCTAACGACCGAAGAAAGGAGGACTCACATGGCTTCAACGACGAGCAAGCCTCGCCACAACCTCACTCTTCAGCCCGCGCTCCAGCGGAAGCTGAAGGAAATTGCGGCCAAGCAAGGGACGTCGACCGCAGACCTCCTGCGGACCTGCGTGAAGATCGGGTTGATGGTGCTGGAGGTGGAGAATACCCCGGGTGCGGAGCTGATCATCCGGGAGAACGGCGCGGAGCGGAAAATCCTGATCGTCTAACGATCTCGCTTCGCTGAACTTCCCTGGGGAGGGAGGATCGAATGAGTTGTCCGAACGAAGTGCCAATCGAGTCCGTCGTCCGACAATACATCGGCGACGAAACCACAGACCTGATCGATCGCTCCGAGTTCCATGTTCAGGAGCTAACGATCAGAACAGTGGCCGGTGATACGCTAATGCTTCGACTCTCGCGTGCAACAGCCCGGAAGTTGACGCGAGTAACGATCGCCCTGATAACCTCCTTGGCCGGCTACTTCGCCTGGGGAGAAGTAACAGGAAAGATCGTGAGCGAACCACCAGCATCCCACGTGACCTGTTCGCAGAGGTAGGCGAGCTGCGTCACATGACCGATCTAGAGGGCGCTACTCGACCCACCCCGGATCAGCTCGGCGGGTTGCGCCCTCGGGATCGGGCTCTCTCCAGGTATCCCCATCTCCACGACCTACCCCCAATTGCTAATCGCTGTGAGAGGCGTGTCACGTCCCGCGCGGCGCATGATGGAATACCCTCGTGGCGGGTCGCTCTACGTCGATGAGGCTGCCACGCCCTTCGCCGATCTCGGTGCTCTGCGGCATTATTGCGGTCCAGCGTCACTGAATCTGGCACTGAGCCGAGAATGCAGAACGCCCCGGCGAAGCTGCTGCTTGCCGGGGCGGTTCGTATTCAGTGGTCGATCAGGGACTCGAACCCCGGACCTCTCGCATGTGAGGCGAGCGCTCTAACCAGCTGAGCTAATCGACCGAGTAGCGGGGGCGGGATTCGAACCCGCGACCTTCGGGTTATGAGCCCGACGAGCTACCAGGCTGCTCCACCCCGCGACATTTCTCCAACCAGTGCTCCCGAGAGGACTCGAACCTCCACGAGCTTGCGCCCACTAGATCCTGAATCTAGCGCGTCTACCAATTCCGCCACAGGAGCATTGTAACGAGCCATCAATATAACGGGATTTCCGGCATCGTGGAAGGGGCCGAAGCCGTTCGCACAGCCGGAGGGACGCCATCCCCAGCCGCCCCGAAGCTGCGACGGGCGGGGGGCGCGGGTCGTTACTTTCGCACTCTCGCACTCTCGCACCGTGACTTCGCCGGCTCGGCCCCGCGTAGACCCGGAGCGCCACTCGTGGCGGTCCGCCGCCACCGGTAGAGGCGTGCCGCCGCACGTGGCGGAGCCCGCCGCCGCCCGCTGTGCTCCAAGTCACTGCCACGCCACGGGATGGCCGATCGGATGCGCGGGGTACGTGGCATGCCGTCCGGATGGGGTGTACCCCCCGCGTCTTTTCCTCGTGACCCAGGAGGCGCTCATGGCCGGTGCGCGCAAGCCGATGAGGCTCGATGATCTGCCCACGCTGGAGCTGGAAAGCAACGTCATCGACGCCATGTCCGACCCGAACGTGAATGTGCAGGCCTGCTATCCGAACAACTGCCCGCCGTGGACTGCCATCCGCTCGTCGTGCCCCGACGAAACGACCGTGGTGTAGCCGTCGCCGCGGGCGGCCCCGTACCGGCCGGCGAGTCCGGCCGATACGCGCCGCCACCCGTGGCCAGGAGCCTCGGAACCCCATGCCGACGCTCGACATGCTTTTCCCCGTGACCCCCAGGAGGCGCCGATGGCCAGTCCGCGCAAGCCGGTGAAGCTCGACGACATTCCCACGCTGGAGCTGGAAAGCAACATCATCGACCCGATGTCCGATCCGAACGTGAACGTACAGGCCTGCTATCCGAACAACTGCCCCCCGGTGACCAGCTGGGGCTGGACCTGCGACGAGACGGCCGCGTAGCCGGCGCCGCGGGAGTTCCCGTACCGGCCGGCGACCCCGGCCGGTACCCCGCCCCCACCCGTGACCAGGAGCCTCGCAGCCCATGCCGACGCTCGACATGCGGCAGTCGCCGCTCGACGGCCCCCGCGCCCCCGCGGCGCCGCTGGTGCAGCTCGCCTACCGCCCGTCCGGGCGCTGGATGCCCTCGCGCTTCAACGCGCGGACGGTGGGCGACGACGGGCGCCTGATCCTGTGGAACACCCTGACCGGCGCCATCAACGTCTACGAGGCGGAGCACCGCGAGGCCGTGCTGGACCTTCTCTCGGTGGACGGCCTGGCCGCGCCGCTGGGGCGCGCGGCCGAGTACCTGGAGCGGCGCGGCTACCTGGTGCGCGCCGACGTCGACGAGCTGGACCTGTTCCGCTTCCGCCGGGCCCAGGACCAGTGGCGCACCGACACCCTGCAGCTGGTGCTGATGGCCAGCGAGGACTGCAACTTCCGCTGCGTGTACTGCTACGAGAAGTTCAAGCACGGCACCATGCTTCCCGAGGTGCGGCAGGGGATCCGGGCGATGGCCGAGCAGCGCGCGGCGAGCCTGAAGGAGATCGGGATCATGTGGTTCGGCGGCGAGCCGCTGTACGGATGGGAGGCGGTGGAGGAGCTGGCGCCCTTCTTCGCGGAGCTGGGCCGGCGCGAGGGGATCGCCGTGTGGCAGAACATGACCACCAACGGCTACCTGCTGGACGACGAGCGCGCCGGCAAGCTCCTCTCCTGGGGGTGCCGCTCGTTCCAGGTGACGGTGGACGGGCTTCCCGAGGAGCACGACCGCAAGCGCGTGGGACGCGACGGCAGCCCCACCTGCGAGGTGATCCTGGACAACCTGCGCGCGCTGCACCGCCGCTCCGAGGAGTTCCGGGTGAACCTGCGGGTGAACTTCGACCACGAGAACCTGCCGCGCATGGGCGCGTTCATCGAGTCGCTGAGCGAGGACTTCGGCAGCGACCCGCGCTTCAAGCTGGGCTTCCACGCAGTGGGGCGGTGGGGCGGCCCCAACGACGCCCAGCTGGCCGTCTGCGGGGTGCGCGAGGAGCGCGACGGGCTGCGCGGGATGCGGGCCGAGGCGCGCGAGGCCGACCTGCGCGACGACGGCGGGATCGAGCGGGTGTCACGCCCGGGGAGCCAGGCCTGCTACGCGGCGCGGCCGTACAACTTCGTGGTGAGCGCCACGGGCAAGCTGATGAAGTGCACGGTGGCGCTGGACGAGATGGAGGAGAACGTGGTGGGGCAGATCCACCCCGACGGCACCATGGAGATCGACCAGGCGCGGCTGTCGCGGTGGGTGCGGCCGCACTTCGAGGGCGATTCGATGTGCCAGAGCTGCCATCTCCTTCCCGCGTGCGAGGGCGCCGCCTGCCCGCTCAGCCGGCTGCGCGAGGGGTACCGCACCTGCAGCCCCACCAAGGGCAAGCTGAAGATGGACATGCGCGCCACGCTGGCGCGCGCGCCGAGGGCGGAGCATGCCTGCGCCGGCGCGGGCTGACGCGCGCGAAGCGCGGCCGGCGCGCCCCGCGTCCGGCGTCTCGGCCACGCTCCTGCTCCCGCACGGCCGATTGGCGCGCGCGCCGCTCCCCGAGTGGGGGCGCCGGTCGGCCGCGCTGCTGACCCGGGCCGCGGGCGCGCCGGAGCCGCGCGCCCGCTCGCGCGAGGTGGCGGTGGCCGCCAACCAGGTGGCGCTGATCGCCGCGCACCAGGGGCGCGGCGAGGTGGCGCGGGCGCTGTGCGAGGCGCAGATGGAGTGGCAGCTCCGGCTGGCGCGCCGCGCGGGTGACCCGGCCATCGCCGCGCAGGCGCTGCAGCCCTGGGTGAACCTGGGGCGGCTCGAGGCGCTGGCGGGCGACTGGGCCGGCGCGCTGGTCCGCTTCTCCGGGCTGCTGGCGCACCGGGCCGCGCGCCCGGTGCCCGTGGGCGGAGCGTGCGTCAGCGGCGAGGGGTGGGAGGAGGTGGCGGCGGACGCGGTGGGGTTCGGCGAGTTCCTGGAGGGCGTCTACGTGATCGACTCGCTGAAGGCGCTCCTGCAGAACCGGCGCGACGCCGAGGCGCTCGGCTTCGCCGCCGCGCTCCCGGAGGGGATCGCGCCCGCCATCGCCCGCTTCGGGGTGGAGGCGTCGGTGGTGGCGTGGTGCCGCGCGGGCGAGTGCGGACGCGCCTGCGACGCGGCGCTGGCCGCGGCGCGCGCGTGCGACGGATGGGAGCGGGCGGTCTTCCTCCTGCGCCTGGCGGAGGCGCTGCTGCTGTCGGGAGACGCGGCGACCGCGCGCGCCGTCCTGTCCGGCTCGGCGGCGGCCATCGGCCGCGATCCGGCGGCGGGGCGCGGCGCGCTGAAGGCCCTGTACGTGGTGCACGGCTACGCCGGCGCCTGCCGCGAAGCGGGGCTCGAGGGCGATGCGCTCTCGCTGGCGCGGCTGCTCCTGCAAGGGGGCCGCGACGCGCGCGACGAGGTGTTCGCGGTGGACGCGTTGCGGCTGCTGACCGCGCTCGCCCCGGCGCCGGAGCGGGCACGATGGGCCGGGGAGATGGAGGCGCTCCAGGAAAGCAGCCTGTATCCACGCTGCCGCCGCGGGCGCGGCGCGGCGCCCGCGGACCCCGGGCTCGACGCGCTGTACGAGCAGCTGCAGGACGTGCTCTCGGACTGAGCCCGCATCCGCTAAAAAGACTCGTTCACGCAGTGAAGGCGGAGGAGCAGAGAAATTCCTCTCTGCTCCTCCGCTTCTCTGCGGTGCGCCGTGCGAAGGCGGCGTGTTCTAGCGGGTGAAAGTCCCGCCGGAGGAATTGACGGTACACCTCCGTAGCCACGGGCGGGCTGTGCGCTGGCAACAGGCATGGTCGAGCCGCCCGGACAACTGTCTTCCA
>NZ_DATIND010000071.1 GCF_035474595.1 Longimicrobium sp. | reverse complement strand
TGGAAGACAGTTGTCCGGGCGGCTCGACCATGCCTGTTGCCAGCGCACAGCCCGCCCGTGGCTACGGAGGTGTACCGTCAATTCCTCCGGCGGGACTTTCACCCGCTAGAACACGCCGCCTTCGCACGGCGCACCGCAGAGGTCGCAGAGAACTCACCGCTCGCACGGGTTTTCTCTGCGACCTCTGCGTCCTTCTGCGTGATACCGAATCCGGGAATTCAGTCTGTGCACCACGCCGCATCAACCCGACGTCATCCTGAGGCCGCCCACAGCGTAACCAGCGTCTACACAGGAGGTTGCAGGCCGAAGGATCTATCGCCGACTCCGCCGTGATTCGGCGAGATGCACGGATTCTTTCGCGGGGTTCGGTATGAGACCTTTTCTTCAGATCTTCACTCCCACTCGATGGTCGCCGGGGGCTTGGAGCTGATGTCGTAGACGACCCGGTTGATCCCCCGCACCTCGTTGATGATGCGGGTGGAGATGCGGGCCAGGACCTCGTGCGGGAAGGGGTACCAGTCCGCCGTCATCCCGTCGCGGCTGGTGACGGCGCGCAGCGCGCAGACGTTCTCGTACGTCCTGAAATCCCCCATCACCCCCACGCTGCGCACGGGAAGGAGGACGGCGAACGCCTGCCAGATGTCGTCGTACAGCCCCGCCTGGCGGATCTCTTCCAGGTAGATGGCGTCCGCCTGCCGCAGCACGTCCAGGTCGTCGCGGCCGATGGCGCCCAGGACGCGGATGGCCAGCCCCGGCCCGGGGAACGGGTGCCGCCCCACCATCTCCTCCGGCAGCCCCAGCTCGCGCCCCACCTGCCGCACCTCGTCCTTGAACAATTCCCGCAGCGGCTCGATCAGCGCGAACTTCATGTCCTCCTTCAGGCCGCCCACGTTGTGGTGCGTCTTGATGGTGGCCGACGGGCCCTTCACCGACAGGCTCTCGATCACGTCCGGGTAGAGCGTGCCCTGCACCAGGAAGCGCGCGTCCGCGCCGATCCGCGCCGCCGCGTCCTCGAACACGTCGATGAAGGTGTGGCCGATGATCTTCCGCTTCTCCTCGGGATCCTCCACCTCCGCCAGCCGGGTGAGGAAGAGCTCGGAGGCGTCGATCACCTCCAGCTTTATCCCCATGTGCTGCCGGAAGGTGCGCTCCACGCTGTCGCGCTCGCCCAGCCGCAGCAACCCGGTGTCCACGAAGATGCAGGTCAGCCGGTCGCCGATGGCGCGGTGCACCAGCGTCGCGGCGACGGATGAGTCCACGCCGCCGGAAAGGCCGCACACCGCCTGCGCATCGCCCACCAGGTCGCGGACGCGGCGCAGCTCGTTCTCGATGAAGCTTCCCGCGGTCCACGTGGGCTGGCACCCGCACACGCCGAACACGAAGTTCGACACGATGTCGCCGCCGCGCGTGGTGTGCGCCACCTCCACGTGGAACTGCACGCCGTAGATGGGGCGGTCGTCGGCCGCGAAGGCCGCCCACGGCACGCCGTCGCTGCTGGCCAGGAGGTGGAACCCCGGCGGCGGCTGCACCACGTGGTCGCCGTGGCTCATCCACGCCTGCGTCTTCTCCCCCGCGGTGAAGCCGTCGAAGATCCCGTGCGGCTCGCGCACCTCCACCAGCGCGCGCCCGTACTCGCGCTTGCCGTGCTCCACCACGCCGCCCTCCAGGTGGGCGATCAGCTGCATCCCGTAGCACACGCCCAGCACGGGAATGCCCATCCGCAGCAGCCCGGGGTCCGCCGTCGGCCCGTCCGTGTCGTAGACGGAGGATGGTCCGCCGGAGAGCACGATTCCCTTCGGCTGCCACTCGCGGATCCACTCCACGGAACGCGTGGGGGGATGGATCTCGCAGTACACGCGCTCCTCGCGGATCCGCCGCGCGATGAGCTGCGTGAACTGCGAGCCGTAGTCGATGATCAGGATGCGGTTGGGATCCACGGGAGATTCGCCGTCCGGCCGTGCGTCAGGATGATGGGTTCGCGAGGCGGGAAGATACGGCGCGCGGAGGCGCACGAAAACCCGCGCCCGCCACTTCCGCGTCCGTGGAGCCGGTGAGACTGAAAAGGATGAAGTCACACATAGCCAGCGGAGTCAACGGAGGAACTCCGGCGCGCGATGAGTTCTCCGCTGACTCCGTGTGACATTTGCAGTTGCAGGTCGGCGACCGACCTACGGCAGGATCAGCGTCCCGTCGTTGGCGAAGGGGAAGGCGGGGTTCCAGGCGACTTCCCACGGGTGGCCGTCGGGGTCGGCGAAATAGCCGGAGCGGCCGCCCCACTCCGCGTCCGCGGCGGGGGTCAGGATGCGCCCGCCGATGCTGACCGCGCGCTCCAGCGCCGCGTCGACCTCGCCGCGCTCGCGGACGTTGTGCGCCAGCGCGATGCCGCCGAACTCCTTCCACGCGCCGTGGCGGTCGGGGAGACTGGCGTCCGCGGCGAGCAGCGGGCGCGGATAGAGCGCCAGCACCACGCCGCCGGCGCGGAAGAACGCCACCGTCCCCTCCACGCTCGCGCCGGACATCGGCCACCCCAGCCCGTCGCGGTAGAACGCGACCGAGCGCGCCAGGTCCTCCACGCCAAGCGTGACCAGGCTGATCCGCGGTTCCATGGCCCCCTCGTAGTAGTTGAGATAATCAGATCAGCGAGAGAACCCGCCACCGGCCCGAATGCCGGGGTGCAGTCCCGCAGGGACTTCGTGCTGTTGTTGCCCGCGAATTCATTCGCCGGGTGGCGCGGAGCCCGCCCGCCGCCCTAAATCTACCGCAGCCGCTTGGCCATCAGCACCTCGTCGATGTAATCGTCGCCCGCGCGGACGGCGCGCGGCTCGGTGCCGTACGCCTGGAAGCCGTGGCGCTCGTACAGCCGCCGCGCGCGCCCGTTCGGCGCGGCCACGGTGAGGAGGAGCATCTCCACCTCCCGCCGCGCGTCCTCCTCGATCGCGCGGACGATGGCCGATGCGGCGCCGGTGCCACGGGCGTCGGGGCGGAGATACATCCCCCAGAGCAGCCCCTTGTGCCGCAGCTTCTCGCCCGCGAAGCGCGTCCACCCGCCGATCCCCACCAGCGCGCCGGCCGCGAAGGCGCCCACGACGAAGCTGTCCGCCAGCCGCCGCTCCGTCCCGGCGGGCGTGAGCGCCTCCTCGTCCCCCGGCGAGTAGCGGAATTCCATCGGCTGCGTGGCGAATCCCTCGATGCGCAGTGCGCGGTACGCGGCCGCGTCGGCGGGACCGAGCCGCCGGATTTCGATCTCCATCATCCCCTAACCAGACGTTTGCCGGAATCAGGCGGGAGCCCGCCCGGACGGGGTTCCTTCGCAAGACCAGAATTCCGAAAAATCACCTTCCGCACCTCCCTCCCGCCGAGCCGTTCTCATCGTCCAGAATGGCAGCGGCCCGGCGAGGTGTCCAGATTGCGGTTTTCGCAGGCGCGACGGGGAATTTACGTCCCGTCGGATGGGGCGGAAATGGGGCAGCGGAGAACCTTCGATTTCGCCCTTGCGGGCCCGGTTCCGCGGCACCATTTTCGCGTCCTTTCGCAGGCACCCCTCGGACCCTGGCCGGCCACCCGCCCGCCCCCCGGTCCGGCACCCGTTCGCGCCGTACCCGCAGGACCGCTGTGACCACCCGCACCCCGTTCCGGGCGCCGCTCTGCGTTGCGCTCGCCGCGACCCTCTCCGCCTGCTTCAACACCCGTTCGCCCGACACCGACGCGGGCGCCGCCCTGGTCAAACAGCTCGCCGGCGCCGGCGAGGCGCACGCGCAGTCGGCCGCGCCGCCGCGCGCCCCCGCGGCGCTGGCGAGCGACGCCGCGCCGCCGGTGATCCGCGGCATCTACGTGAACGCGTACGCGGCCGGGAACCCCATCACCCGCGGCAAGCTGCTGGCGCTGACCGACAGCACCGAGCTGAACACCTGGGTGGTGGACGTGAAGGACGAGGACGGCGTGCGCTATCCCAGCGCGCTGCCGCTGGCCGTGGAGGCCACGCACGTGCGCAGCATCCCCATCCACAACCTCCGGGCGCTGGTGGACACCATGCGCGCGCACGGCATCCACCCCATCGCGCGCATCGTGGTCTTCAAGGACCCGCGGCTGTCGCGGGCGCGGCCGGACTGGTCCATCCGGCAGCCGGGCGGCGCGCTGTGGAAGGACAAGGTGGGGAACACCTGGGTGAACCCGTGGGACCGGCGGGTGTGGGAGTACGACATCTCCATCGCCGAGGAGGCGGTGCGAGCGGGGTTCCGCGAGGTGCAGTTCGACTACGTACGCTTTCCCGAGGCGTACCGCTCGCTCCCCACGCAGGTGTTCCCGACCGCGGTGGGGAAGAAGGCCGACGCCATCACCGGCTTCCTGACGGAGGCGGGGGAGCGGCTGCACCCGCTGGGCGCGTCAATCACCGCCGACGTGTTCGGGCTGACGATGAGCGACCCGCTGGACGTCGGCATCGGCCAGCAGTGGGAGCGCGTCTCCTCGACCGTGGACCACGTGCTGCCGATGGTGTACCCGTCGCACTACTTCCCCACGCACCTGCCGGGGATCACGCGGCCCAACCGGATGCCGTACGAGACGATCTTCACCGCGGTGGGCGAGGGGGTGATCCGCAACCGGCGGCTGGAGGCGGCGGGGGTGAAGCCGGCGCGCATCGTTCCCTGGCTGCAGGCGTTCACCGCCACCTGGAACGACCGCGCCTTCAAGTACGGCCCGCAGCAGGCGCGCGCGCAGACGCAGGCGCTGTACGACCTGGGCGTGGAGGACTGGATCTTCTGGAACCCCAACTCGCACTACGACGCGGTGTCCGCAGGCTTCGAGCGCGTGGCCGCGAAGCGCGGCAAGGCGTTCACCCCGCCCGCGCACCTGGTGGCGCAGGTGGACGCCTTCGACCGCGAGGGCGCCGCCGCCGCGCGCGCGCAGGTGGCCGCGAACCGACCGGCGACGGGGGGCGCGCCGGGGCAGTAGAAACGAAGAGAACCGAGTCAGACGGAGGTCACGAAACCAGTGGAGAAGCCGCCGCGGTGCGTGATGAGCTCTCCTCCGGCTCCATAGTAAGTTCGCGGTTCGGATCAGGCGGGCGGGCGCTGCGGAATGACGCAGCGCCCGCTCGATTTGTTCGGGCGCTGGCGGCTTTCACGCGTGGACTTCCACCGGGCCGGGACCGGATTAGATTCCGGGCTGAACCTCGTGACGCGCCTTTCATCCAGCGGAGATTCGATGATCGACGTGAAGCAGGCCGTGAAGTCCGCAGAGAGCTACGCGCGGGAGCTCTACCAGAAGGACGAGCTGCGCCATCTGCGGCTGGAAGAGGTAGAGCTGTCCGACGACGGCCGGCAGTGGAAGGTGACGCTCGGCTGGCTGGAGCCGGCCGTTTCGCGGAACGGGCTGATCGTGAACGGCGGCGTGCACCGGCTGCCGCGCGTCTACAAGCGGTTCGAAATCGACGCCGAAACGGGCACCGTGAGCTCGATGAAGATCCGGGATCCGAACTGATGCGCCGGGTCCCGCGAGCCCGGCCGCGCGTGCTGCTGATCGACACCAACCTCTTCCTGGTGCTCGTAGTCGGCTCGCACGACCCCGCACACATCGAGCGGTTCAAGCGCACGCGGGCGTACACGGCGGACGACTACGTTCTCCTCACCACGTTCATCAGCGGCTTCAGCCGGCTGCTCGTGACGCCGAACATCCTCACCGAGGTCAGCAACCTGGCGGGACAGCTGGCCGAGCCGCTCCGCGGCGAGGTGTTCGCCTCGCTCGCGCTGCTGGCGGCGCAGGCGGGCGAGCGGTACTTCCCCAGCCGCGAGGCCGTCCTCGAATCCGGCTTCACGCGCCTGGGGCTCACCGACATCACGGTGCTGCTGGCCGCGCGCGAGCACGTCGCGGTGCTGACCGACGATCTGCCGCTGTATCTGAAGCTCCTGGAGAACCGCGTGTTCGTGGTGAACTTCAATCATCTGCGAGACGAGATCCGGGACTTCTGACCGGCCGCACCGCGCTCCCGGCTTGTCGCCCGGGAACCGGCCGCGCGTGACTTCCGGCATCCCCATGCTCCTCTCCCCCGTGATGGGCGGGAGAACGGAGGATCCGTCGTGGCCACGCCCCGCGCGGACACCCGGCTACATCACCCACGTCACGATCAGGGCGCCCGTCGCGGCGAAGATGACCGCGGTGGTCGTCCACCCCAGAACGTTCATCGCGCGGCCGTTCACGCGCTCGCCCATGATCTCGCGGTTGTTGGTCATCAGCATGATCAGCAGCATCAGCGGCGGGGTGGAGAAGCCCTGCACGATCCCCGCGAAGACCAGCGCCTTCATGGGGTTGAAGCCCAGGAAGTTCATCCCCATGGCCAGCAGCGTGAAGCCGGCGATGGCGGCATAGAACTTCTTCGCCTCGCGCGGGCGGGTGTGGAGCCCGTGCTTCCACCCCAGCGTCTGCGCCAGGTCGTACGCGGCGCCCGTGGTCATGATCGGCACCGCCAGGAACCCCACCCCGATGACCCCCAGCGCGAACAGCACGCCGGCGGCGCTCCCGGCCAGGGGCTGCAGCGCGCGGGCCGCGTCGGCGGCGCTCTCCACATCGTGCTGGCCGGCGCGGTACAGCGTGGCCGAGGTGGAAAGGACGATGAAGTACATCACCAGGTTGGAGAAGCACATCCCGAACAGGATGTCCTTGCGCGTGCGCCGGAGCTCGGCGTCGGTGGTGCCCCTGCGGTCGCTCAGGCGGCGGAGCCCGGTCGCGATCTGCTCCTCGACCTCTTCGTTCGACTGCCAGGTGTAGAGGTAGGCCGAGAGCGTGGTGCCGATCACCGCCACCAGCAGCGACAGGAACTCGCGGTCGAAGCGCAGGGTGGGGATGAAGGTGCCGCGCAGCACCGGCATCAGCTCCGGCCGGGCCAGGATGGCGGCCACGATGTAGGCCAGCAGCGCCAGCGCCAGCCAGCGGAAGACGTTGCGGATGAGCGTGTACGACCCCCACACCTGCAGCGCCAGCACGGCCGCGGTGATGAACACCACGATCACCCCGGCGGGAACCTTCACCAGCAGCCCCACGGCCGCCGCCATCCCGGCGATGTCGGCGCCCGCCTCGATGGTGTTGCCGATCAGCACCGCGACGAGCGACGGGTACAGCACCCACCGCGGAAAGCGCCGCTGGATGACCGCGAACAGCCCCTGCCCCGTCACCTGCCCCAGCTTGGCGGAGAGGTAGACCACCGCGTACATCATCGGCAGCGTGGCGGGGGCCGTCCACAGGAACGACGGGCCCAGCCTGGCGCCCGCGCTGGCGTACGTGCCGATCGCCGACGGGTCGTCGTCGGCCGCGCCGGTGATCAGCCCCAGCCCCAGGGAGCGCAGGAGCCCTTCCCTGCCACGCTCGGCGGCGTGGCTCCCCGGCTGGTGCCGGGACGGCCGCCGCCGCCGCTCGTGGCGGGGCTTCCGGCGCCGCTCGCGCAGCTTTTTCTTCGGTCGCGCCATGGAACCTGGTCGTTCTTTTCCACCCCGCCCCGCGACCCCCGCCGCGGGTACAGGGCGCGCGGCAGGGGCAAGTTCGGGTCCATGCAGTTCGCAGTGTCCGATAGCCGCTCGCGGGCCGCGGGGCGGCTCTCGTCTATCCGGCCGCGAGGGGCTATCTTCCCGCGCCTGCCGGAACGCGGCGGCACCGAGGGAGCGCGCCTGCGGGCGTCCCCACCCACACATCCAGAGCAGGACAGAGCGGCGAGATGATGGAACCCGTGATCCGCGCGGCGGTCGAGCGCGGGGCCAGCGACATCCACGTGAAGGGCGGCGACTTCGTGCGGGCGCGCATCACCGGCAAGCTGATGCCGCTGACCCGGCAGAAGCTCACGCCGGACCAGGCGCGCGCCTTCGCGCTGACCGTGCTTCCCAACGACCGCGTGCGCGAGCAGATCGACAACCTGCAGGACTACGACTGCTCGTGGGGGATCGACGGGCTCACCCGCTTCCGCGTGAACGTGATGCGGCAGCGCGGCAGCTTCAACATCATCCTCCGCGTGATCCCGTACAACGCGCCCACGCTGGAGGGGCTGGGCCTTCCCGAGGTGCTGGCCACCATCGCCGAGGCGGAGCGCGGGCTGATCCTGGTGACCGGGGTCACCGGGTCGGGAAAGAGCAGCACCATGGCGGCCATGCTGCAGCACATGAACAACCACTCGTTCCGCCACATCGTGACGCTCGAGGACCCGATCGAGTTCCTGCACCGCGACAACCAGTGCTCCATCTCGCAGCGCGAGATCGGGTCCGACACCGAGAGCTTCTACAAGGGGCTGCGCGCGGCGCTGCGGCAGGACCCCGACGTGATCCAGATCGGCGAGATGCGCGACGCCGAGACCATCGACATCGCGCTGAAGGCGGCGGAGACCGGGCACCTGGTGATCAGCACGCTGCACACCAAGGACGCCACCAGCACCATCGCGCGGCTCATCTCCGCCTTCCCGGCCGAGGAGCAGCAGACCATCCGCTACCGCCTGGCCGACGCGCTGGAGGCGGTGATCTCGCAGCGCCTGGTTCCCCGGCGCGACCGCAAGGGGCGCGTGGTGGCGGCGGAGATCATGCGCAGCACGGGCGCCATCCAGGACTGCATCCGCGAAGAGGCGAAGACGTCGGAGATCAAGGACTACGTGGCCGCCGGGCGCGACACCTACCAGATGCAGACCTTCGACCAGCACCTGGCCGACCTGGTGCGGCAGGGGGTGCTGGACTTCGGCGTGGCGCGCGCGGCGGCCAGCAACCCGTCGGACTTCGAGCTGCAGGCGCGGCTGAGTGCCGGCGGCGTTCCCGGCAGCGCGCCCGCGGCGGGCGATTCGGACGGCGGGGGGATGGACGGGTTCGTGAGCGGGCCGGGATACTGAGCGCGCGAACCGGCCGAGCTGAAATCTCACGCGGAGACGCGGAGACGCAGAGAACTCACCTCATCTCTCTGCGTCTCCGCGTCTCCGCGTGAGATTGCTTTGGGCGATGCCGGGGTGGGCTGATGCGTCCGCGCTCCATGGATTCCGCCTGAACGTGCAAGATCGATCATCATCCCGCTTAACGTTAGGGTGGAGATGCGCTACTTATACGACGTCACCGGTTGGTTGTGTGGCAACCTGTTTGCATATGCGACCGCCCGGGTACCCGCGACGGGTGCCGACCTCCTCCTGCGCGCCCGTCGTCCGTCTCTAACCCGAAGGAGAGGGAACGATGAAGAAGCACATGCTGAACGTGGACGCCATCACCGTGGAGACGTTCTCGACCGCCGCGCAGCTGCAGGTGGAGGCCGTGGCGAGCACGCTGCGGACCTGCCCGACGCAGGAGATCCTCTGCACGGATCCCCGGTACTGCTGAGCGATCGCCGGGCATGATGACGCGAGGCCGGTTCCCGAGGGGGCCGGCCTCGCTCGTTACGGCCAGTCAGCCGCCCGAACGCGGGGATGCTGCGGATTTCCGGCGGCGCGGCTATATCAATCATCCCGCTGGCGGCATCCACCCCCGGAACGGCACACGCGCCATGCAGATCCGCGCCCGATCGATCCTCATCCCCCTGCTCTTCCTGGTCGTCCGCGGCGCGGCGGCGCAGGAACCGGCGGCGTATCCGGCGCCGGTGGAGGGGGATTTCGTGATGCGCGACTTCGCGTTCGCGAGCGGCGAGCGGCTGCCGGAGCTGCGCATCCACTACCGGACGATCGGGACGCCGGTGCGCGACGCGGACGGCGTCGTCCGCAACGCCGTGCTGGTCCTGCACGGGACCACGGGGAGCGGCGCCAACTTCATCTCCCCCACCTTCGCGGGACGCCTGTTCGGCGCGGGGCAGCTGCTGGACGCGCGGCGCTACTTCATCATCCTGCCGGACGGGATCGGGCACGGGCGCAGCAGCCGGCCCAGCGAGGGGCTGCACATGCGCTTCCCGCGCTACACCTACGACGACATGGTGCGCGCCCAGTACCGCCTCGTCACCGAAGGGCTGCACGTCGATCACCTGCGGCTGGTGATGGGGACGTCGATGGGCGGGATGCACAGCTGGGTGTGGGGCTACACGCACCCGGAGATGATGGACGCGCTGATGCCGCTGGCCAGCGCGCCGGTGCAGATCGCCGGGCGCAACCGGATGATGCGGCGCATGATCGCCGACGCCATCCGCGGCGACCCGGAATGGCGCGGCGGCGAGTACACCGCCCCGCCGCGCGGCCTGGCCGGCGCCGTGCACGTGCTGATGCTGATGACCAGCGCGCCGCTGCAGCAGCAGAAGACCGCGCCCACCCGCGACGCCGCCGACTCGCTGCTCGAGGCGTCGGTCGCGCGGTACGTGCGCACCATCGACGCGAACGACATGCTGTACGCGTTCGACGCCTCGCGCGACTACGATCCGTCGCCGCACCTGGGCGAGATCCGCGCGCCGCTCTTCGCCATCAACTCCGCCGACGACGAGGTGAACCCGCCGGAGCTGGGGATCCTGGAGCGCGAGATCCGCCGCGTGCCGCACGGGCGCTACATCCTGATCCCCACCAGCGACGCCACGCGCGGCCACGGCACGCACTCGCTCCCCGCGGTGTGGGGCGGCTACCTGGCCGAGCTGCTGGCCGCGACGGAGCCGGGCGCGCGGTGACGCCGATCCTGATCGGCACCGCGGGGTGGACGCTGCCGAAGCCGGAGCAGGCGGAGTTCCCGGCGGACGGGAGCCACCTTTCGCGCTACGCGGCGCGCTTTCCGGTGGCGGAGATCAACTCGTCGTTCCATCGCCCGCACCGCGTCTCCACCTGGGCGCGGTGGGCGGACGAGGTGCCGCCCGGCTTCCGCTTCTCCGCCAAGCTCCCGAAGACCATCACCCACCAGCAGAAGCTGGTGGACGTCGAGGCGCTGCTCGACACCTTCCTCGGCGAGGCGGGCGCGCTGGGAGACCGGCTCGCCTGCCTGCTCGTGCAGCTGCCGCCCAGTCTGGAGCTCGATCCGGCGGTGGCGGAGCGGTTCTTCCTCGCGCTGAGGGAGCGGACGGCGGCGGCGGTCGCGTGCGAGCCGCGCCACGCGAGCTGGTTTTCGGGAGATGCGGATGCGCTGCTCGCCGGGCTGGGAGTGGCGCGGGTGGCGGCCGACCCGGCGCGCGTTCCCGCGGCGGCGGAGCCGGGCGGCGCGCGCGACGTCGTCTACCACCGCCTGCACGGCTCGCCGCGGATGTACTACTCGGCGTACGAGGGGGATTTCGTCGCCCGACTGGCCGGCCGGCTGCGCGCGGACGCGGCGGGGGCGCGCGAGGTGTGGTGCATCTTCGACAACACCGCGGCGGGCGCGGCCACGCGAAACGCCCTCGATCTCCTCGGCGTACTGGGAAGCCGGCCCGGAGCTTGAACCGCCGCCGCGCGCGGGCTACGATTCGGCGCGGCGGCCGCATCTCCATCCCCCAACCCTCGCGTCCCCCGTGCCCGAAACCGCCATCGCCAGCGAGGAGATCCGTCCGGCCGCGGGATGGTGGCGGCGGGCGCTCACGACCCTGCGGCTGTGGCGGCAGGTGGCGGAGAGCGAGATGTACGGCGGGATGGGGACGCTGCGGCTGTTGCCGTTCATGGCGCGCTACGCGGCCACCGGCGACGACTGGTCGTACGTGCCCCACCCGGTGCCGCCCTGGGCGTTCGGGCCCGGCTCGGCGCAGGACTTCCGCTGGTACTTCCAGTCCGAGACGCGGGTGCGGGTGCGGAGCGTGAACGAGCTGTGCGAATGGCTGCAGGGGTGCCGCTACGCCGGCGATCCCGACGTGTTCGTGTCCGACGACTTCTGGCAGCACCCGCGCACCTTCGAGCACCTGCGCCTGGGCGACTGCGAGGACCACGCGCTGTGGGCCTGGCGCAAGCTGCGCGAAATCGGCTTTCCCGCGTGGTTCGTGGTGGGGCAGGTGAGCTGGCAGCACGCGGGGGAGGTGAACAAGCACGCCTGGGTGCAGTTCACCCGCGGCGAGGGCGAAGAGGTGGTGCTGGAGGCCGCGGCCAAGCTTGGCGCGCCCATGATCCGCCCCGCGGCCGAGGTCCGCGGCGAGTACCGGCCGCACTTCGCGGTGGAGCACGGGACGTTCCGGACGCGCGTGTACGGCGGCTTCCTGCGCCACGTGGCCTGGTACCGCCACGTGCGCCGCAGGCGGGAATTCTACCGGCGACTGCAGGAGGGGACGGGATGATGGACGGGCGATTCGAGTTCGACGCCGCGGACGTGCTGCGGCTGGTGGAGGAGACGAACGTCGCGGGCGAGCGGATGATGACCGAGGCGCAGCGGTACCTGGCCGCCGGCGTGGACCTCCACTCGCCCGACGCCGAGGTGCCGGACGAGGTGGACCACCCCGGCACCGGCGCGCCGCCGGGGCTCTGGCTGATGAACGACCGCGGCGTGTACCTGCGCAGCAACGCCAGGAAGCGCCCGGCGGACAGCGTGGCGTTCGCGCGCGGCTACCGCGCCGAGGTGCCCGTGGGCGGCGAGCCCATCTGCGAGTTCGTGGACGCCGGCCCGCTGGCCCAGCTCCGCCCGGGCGACACCCTGGTCGTGACCCTCAGCGAGGCCAAGATGCGGCTGTCGCTGATCCGGGCGGAGGGGTAGAGCTCGCGGCCCCGAATGGAATTCGGGGGCAACAAAAGCACGAAGTCGCTCCGCGACTGCTCGCAGCGATCCGGGCTCGTCCGCGGCCTCGTGGCTGGATCGGCTCGCAGTGCGGAGTTCCTGGGGGATGACACCTACGTCGCGTGAACTCAACCTTCCTGGCAAACACCGGCGATGATCGAACGAGAGCGGAGTGACGACGGGATCCTGACGCTGCGGCTGGCGCACGGGAAGGCGAGCGCGATGGACGTGGAGCTGCTCGAGGGGATGATCCGCGAGCTCGACGCGGCCGGCGACGCGCGGGCGGTGATCGTCACCGGCACGGGCTCCATCTTCTCCGCGGGCGTGGACCTGTTCCGGCTCATGGAGGGCGGCGACGCGTACGTGCGGCGCTTCATCCCCCTGCTGCGCGACTTCGTGGTGAAGCTGTTCGCCTTCCCCCGGCCGGTCGTGGTGGCCGCGAACGGGCACGCGATCGCCGGCGGCGGGGTGATGGTGATGGCGGGCGACTACCGGCTGATGGCCGAGGGCAGGGGCCGCCTGGGCGTCCCCGAGCTGCTCGTCGGAGTTCCCTTCCCCGCCGCGGCGCTCGAGGCGGTGCGCTACGCCGTGCCGGGCGACCGCATCCACTCGCTCGTCTTCACCGGCCGCACCTTCGAGCCGCGCGAGGCGCTCGCCGAGCGGCTGGTGGACGAGGTCGTCGCCGCGGACGCGCTGATGGACCGCGCGCGGGAAGTCGCCGCCCAGCTCGCCGCCCTCGCCCCCGACGCCTTCCGGCTGACGAAGGAATACCTCCGCGCCCCGTCGCTGGAGCGCATCCGCGCCTCCGCCGCGTACGACGAGCAGGTGCTGGCCGCGTGGAGCGCCCCCGGGACGCACGCCCGCATCCGCGACTACCTGGAGCGCACGGTGCGGAAGGGGTGACGACATCTTCGAGATCATCGTAGGCCAGGGCCGGCTCCTGTAAGGCTAGCCCTCGACGCTCGTGCTCTTGCCCATTACGAGAGGAGAATCGTTACTGCGGCGTCCGTCCAAAGCGGAACCTGCCCCGCGCAACACTGCGTGGCCTCACTTTCCGCTTTGATGGAGGGTTAGATGAGACGTTCTTTCTACCGATCGATCCTCGGCGTCGTTACCGCTCTGATGCTCCTGTGCACTCAGGGAGCGTTCGCACAGCGGAGGCACGAGTGGGTGGTCAATCCAGCCGCATCGACGGTCCCGGTGACACCCGTCCCTCCAGATTCCGTGCGGGTCCTCCCATCGTCGGCCTTCATTCCATTCAGATGGTATGCGCTGCGGACGCTCTCCCTCGGGTCTCGAACGCCGGAGTCCGTCTCGTCCGGGGAGTTGGCATCGTATATCGATGAAGCCGCTTCGTTCGGTGCGAACAGGCTGATCCTCCGTCCGGCCAGGAACGGCTACGAGGTGGTCGCGGCGCTGATTACCTCCGAACCTCTCCCTGGGCTCGCGCTTCAAATTCGTGAAGACGGTGATTCTCTCGAGTCCACCCCATCCGGCACGACCGGCTCAGGCGGTAGAGCAGGAGGTTCCTCCGCAGAAGGATGTTCGGGCGCGTGCTCAGTGCATGTGCGCGGTTACACACGGCGCGACGGGACGTACGTACGTCCACACACCCGCAACGCTCCTGGTTCGGGGCGACACAAGCCGTAACGCTCCGATTGCTCGCATCGAGAGAGAAAAACAGCCCGTCCCCCACATCTCCGCGGCCCCGCGTGAGACCCGATGTTTACGGATGTTCATGGGGGGCTGACCTTTTCGGGCGAAGTAGTGTATATTTCAAGGTCTTTGCAGGACGGCGAGCTCAGCCGCGAGCCCGCCGTCTTCTTTTGCCAGAATACCACGGAACGCGGCATTCGCGCCCAGATGGGGCGGATTCACCCGTGGTCCATGGGAACATCATGTCTTTCGATACACTCTCGCTCCACCCGTCGCTCCTCCGCGCAGTCCACGATCTGGAGTTCACCAAGCCCACGCCCATCCAGCAGCAGGCGATCCCGCCGGCGCTGGAAGGGCGTGACCTGCTGGCGTGCGCGATGACCGGGAGCGGCAAGACCGCCGCGTTCCTCCTTCCGATCATGAACCACCTGATCGGCAAGCCGCGTGGCACCACGCGGGCGCTGGTGATCTCGCCCACGCGCGAGCTGGCGGCGCAGATCCACGAGCACTTCACCCTGCTCGCCAAGCACACCAACCTGCGCGCCGCGGCCGTGTTCGGCGGCGTGGGGATGAGCCCGCAGGAGCAGGCCTTCCGCCGCGGCGTCGACCTGATCGTCGCCACGCCGGGCCGCCTGCTGGACCACCTGCAGCACCCGTACGCCAAGCTGGACAAGATCGAGGTGCTGGTGCTGGACGAGGCGGACCGGATGCTCGACATGGGCTTCCTTCCCGACATCCGCCGCGTGCTGCGCCAGATCCCCACCGACCGGCAGACGCTGTTCTTCAGCGCCACCATGCCGGACCCGATCGTGAAGCTCTCGCACGAGATGCTGCGCAACCCCGCGGCCATCAACATCGAGCGCAAGGCGGCCCCGGCCACCGGCATCACCCAGGCGGTGTACCCGGTGAAGGAAGACCTGAAGCCGGCGCTGCTCCTGGAGATGCTTCGCCGTGGCGAGGTGAGCCAGGCGATCGTGTTCTGCCGCACCAAGCACCGCTCCAACCGCCTCTTCGAGATCCTGGAGAAGGCGGGGATCCCGGTCGCCCGGATCCACGGCAACCGCAGCCAGAGCGCCCGCACCGACGCGCTGGCCGGCTTCAAGGGCGGCAAGTACCGCATCCTGGTGGCCACCGACATCGTGGCCCGCGGGATCGACGTCGAGGCGCTGGAGCACGTGGTGAACTTCGACGTGCCGCACATGCCGGAGGACTACATCCACCGCGTGGGCCGCACCGCGCGCGCCGACGCGATCGGCGAGGCGTACACGCTGGTGTCGCCCGAAGAGGAGCGCGACCTGAAGGCGATCGAACGCGCGGTGGGCAAGGCGCTGAAGCGCGTGACGGTGGCCGGGTTCGACTACAATGCCCGCGCGGCCGAGCGCTTCGAGGTGCCGATCGGCGAGCGGATCAAGGAGATCCGCGCGCGGAAGGCCACCGAGCGCGAGCGCGCCCGCCAGAAGGCGGACGCGAAGGCGCAGCGCGAGGCCGACGAGGCCGCGCGCCTGTCGGGCCGCGGCTCGCGCCCGGCGCAGCCCGCGCCGCGCCGCCAGGGCGACGACCCGCGCCGCGACAGCTTCGCGCGCGGCGACGGAGGCAGCCAGCCGCGCCAGCAGGAGGGGGGCGGCTCCGGCAGCCGCCGCCGTCGCGGCCGCGGTGGCCGACGCCCGGCCATGCAGGGCTGAGCCCCGGCTCAACCCCGCAGCAGATCGCCCCCGCGCGTCTCCGGACGCGCGGGGGCGATTTTCTTCCCGTGCACACCGGCTGAAGTGCGTGAACGGCGGCATCCTGCCCGCCTGGCCGGCCCCCTCCCCCGGCCCCTCCCCGCTCCGCTGAGGAGGGGAGAACTCAGCGTGACGGAGCCTTCATCGTAACATACGGATGCCGGCGTGGGCCTCGCATCACGCGAAAAGCCGACGCGTGCACCGTCGCCCGTGCGCCACGAATTCCTGTTATCGGGAGGGGGCGAGCGCTCCAAGGCGCGGGGGGAGGGCTCCGCGGCGGGCACCGCGTTGGTCCGAGCACCGATGCCGCGTGGCTCACCTCATCCCCGCTCTCGCCGTTCCCACTTTCGCACTCTCGCACTTTCGCACCTCGTCCGGAACGCCTCTTGCTCCCCGCATCCCCCAACCAGACCCGGGGTGATGACGATGGATGACGACGATCGGCGCAGCAACGTGGCGGGCGCGGAATCCGGCACCGACGCGAGCCCGGCGCCCGAGCCGCGCGAGATGACCGGGCGCGAGAGCGACCTGGCCGCGAAGAGCCTGCGCGCCCGCGACCCGCACAACGAACCCGCCGTGCCGTCCACGGACGGGGAGAAGGACGACGATGTCGACCGGCGGCCCTGATCCGAACCGCGAGGACACGGCCGATCCCGACACCGCGCGCGGCGACTTCGGCAACTCGTCCACGTCGCGGCTGGGGATGCCGAGCATGCTGACGGGGCTGCTGGTGGTGGCCATCGCCATCGCCGTGCTCGCCTTCTTCCTTCTGCGCCGCCCGACCTGACGCGCGGCGATTGAGCGGCGGCCCGCGCTGACGTAACTTCCGGGCGGGCCCTTCGCTTTCCATCCCCATCTCCCTTCCATCTCCCATGAACGCATCCCTGCGCGCCGCGGCCGCGGTGCTGGCGCTGGCGCTGGCCGCTGAAGCGTGCGGGCGCGTGCCGTCGGGCGCGCGGCGGAAGAGCCAGCCCGCCATGCTGGTGCAGCGCATCGGCGGCACGGAGCTGACGGTGCGCTACAACCGCCCGTCGGCGCGCGGGCGGCGGCTGTTCGGCGGCATCGTGCCGTGGGACTCGGTCTGGTGCCCCGGCGCGGACGAGGCGACGCAGCTGAGGACGACCTCGGACCTCGCGATCGGCTCCGCCGTGCTCCCGGGCGGCGCGTACACGCTGTGGATGGTCCCCGACTCCGCGGGCGCGTGGACGGTGATCTTCAGCCGCGCGGCCGACGCGTACCACGTTCCCTACCCCGGCACGCGCCGCGACGCGCTGCGCGTCCGCATCCATCCACGCGCCGCGCCGTACGTGGAGACGCTGGAGTACGCGCTCCCCGTGGCCACGCCCGACAGCGCGGTGCTGGAGATGCGCTGGGGTGACGTCGCCGTTCCCATTCCCTTCCGCCCGCGGTGAGCTCGGGAGAAAACTCTCCGACGAAAGCCGCCCGGGCGCTACATTGGCTGGACCGCAGGTTCCGCAGCGCACCCCTTCCGGAGGTGACGATGGCGAAGGACGGTTCGAAGAGCAGCCAGGCAGGCAGCAGCCAGGCGGGCGGGGCGGCCGCCCGGCCGGGCAAGGCCGCACCGGTCGGCGTGCCGCCCACGACCCCGCACTGCCACTGCGGCCACCCCATGCACCCCGAGCACGTCGAGAAGCGCCGCGGGCTGATGCTGGAACGCTACTGCTGCCCCCGCCGCCGCTGGTGGAACTTCATGCTGCACCCGCACGTGTGGATGCAGCCGCGCGACCCGGTCACCCACCACCACAACTAGCACCGCTGCCGGCCGGCGCCCGCGGGGGACGGCTTCCCCGGCGGGCGTCGTCTGTTTACATTCCGGCGCACCTCGACCCGGTCTCCCACCAAACCGTGATCTCCATGCAGCTGGAAGCTTCGCCCGCGCCCGCGCTCTCGTACACCTTTGCGTGGGACCGCCGGGAGTTCGCGCGCTTCTACCGCGCGCACACCCGCCATGCGCGCCTGGGCGTGGTCGCCAACCTCTGCATCTGGGGGTTCGTGGCGATGACGGCGTTCAACGTGCTCTACACCGCGTACATCGCCGCCACGCGGGGGATCGGCACCGCCGCGGGGATGCTGCCGTGGGTGCTGATGATGGTGGCGTACGTCGCGTACTTCCGCCTCTTCGCGCCGGCGATGGTGGCCCGGCGGTGGGAGAAGCAGAACTGCTGCGCGGCCCATCCCACGACGCGCGAGCTGTCGGACGACGGGCTGCGCATCCACTGCGCGATGCGCGACACGAAGCTGGCGTGGCCCGCGATCCGGCGCGTGGTGGAGACGAAGGAGTTCCTGATCTTCTTCCAGACCGAGCGGTACGCGCACTACCTGCCCAAGCACGCCCTTGGCGGCGCGGCCGAGCTGCAGCGCGTGCGCGGCTTCCTCATCCGCCACACGCCGGTGCAGTCGGAGAAGGGCCTGGCCTGATAGCGGATTCGGAACGAGGCATCCTCCGCAGCCGGAACTGGCTTCCGAGCTGAACAAGCCTCGCGCAGTTTGCGAGGCTTCCCGTAGTTGTTGCTGCGACTTCAGTCGCCGGTGAGCGGCTGCGGCAGAGCATCTCCGCCAGACGGACACGGCAGACAGCGTCTTCGGCAGATGACGATCGGCGCTCGAGAGCCGGCCTCCCGCACGGGGGCCGGCTCTCGGCGTTCGTGCATCGGAATCTTTCATCCGAAAGACGCGACTGAAGTCGCGGCTACGACGGCACGCACTCCGCCCTCGCGGAGTTCGGTGGAGGCACCGGCAGCGGCGCATCTCCTTGCCGTTTCGCGGTTTCCATCGCCCTGCAGCTTCCCGCGATGGCCTTGCCCTTGCATCGCAAGCGGACGTGCAGTATTGTTTTCGGATCTTAGGCGGCCGAGAACCAGAAGCTTAGAAGATAAGGTGAGCAACCCCGCACGGCTTGACGAAACCGACCTGAGGCTGCTTGAGATGCTGCAGCAGCACGGGCGCACCTCGCAGCACGACCTGGCCGTGGCGGTGGGGCTGTCGTCGCCCGCGGTGGGCGAGCGCGTGCGCAAGCTGGAGGAGCGCGGCGTGATCCGGCAGTTCACCGCCGTGGTGGACCCCAAGCTGCTGGGGCGCGACGTGACCGCGTTCATCTTCACCGGCATCGCGGGAAGCCAGTACTACCCCGAGTTCCGGCAGCGCGTGACCGACCACCCCGAGGTGCTGGAGTGCCACTCCGTCACCGGCCAGGGGAGCCACCTGCTGAAGATCCGCACCGACAGCACCAGCACGCTCGAGGGGCTGCTGGCCGAGATCCAGAGCTGGCCGGGCGTGCAGTGGACCACCACGAGCATCGTGCTCAGCACCATCAAGGAGACCGCCGAGCTGGCCGTGGCCTCGCGCCCGGCCGCCGGCTCCTTGCAGGGCAACGGCGCCGCGCGCGGCGCCTGACGGACGCGGACGACAAAACCAGACCACCCTTCACCCCGAACCCGGGAAACCGCAGATGCCCAAGCTCAGCGCACGATTCGACGCCCTCGCGGCCGCCAAGGGGTGGGAGGCCCCGGCCGGCAACGGTGCGTCGGGCCCCAACGGCCGCACCATGACCGACATCGAGTCGATCTTCGGCGAGCACACCTTCGGCCTGGCCGAGATGCGCGCCCGGCTTCCCAAGCAGATCTACAAGGCGCTTCAGCGCACCGTGCAGAAGGGCGAGCCGCTCGACCCCTCGGTCGCCGACGCCGTCGCGCTGGCGATGAAGGAATGGGCGGTGGAGAAGGGCGCCAGCCACTACACGCACTGGTTCCAGCCGCTCACCGGGAGCACGGCCGAGAAGCACGACTCGTTCATCACGCCCAACAAGGGCGGTGGCGCCGTGGCCGAGTTCACCGGCAAGGAGCTGATCCAGGGCGAGCCCGACGCGTCCAGCTTCCCCAGCGGCGGGCTGCGGGCGACCTTCGAGGCGCGCGGCTACACCGCGTGGGACCCGACCAGCCCCGCGTTCATCGTGGAGACGCCGGCCGGGTGCTACCTGTCGATCCCCACGGCGTTCGCGAGCTGGACCGGCGAGGCACTGGACACCAAGATCCCGCTGCTGCGCTCCATCAACGCGCTGGACGTGCAGGCCCGCCGCGCGCTGAAGCTGTTCGGCGTCGACACGCCGCGGGTGACGGCCACGTGCGGCCCCGAGCAGGAGTTCTTCCTGATCGACCAGGAGTTCTTCTACCGCCGCCCCGACCTGGTGACCACCGGGCGCACGCTCTTCGGCGCCAAGCCGCCGCGCGGGCAGGAGATGGAGGACCACTACTTCGGCGCCATCCCCGACCGGGTGCTGGCGTTCATGATGGAGGTGGAGCGGGAGCTGTACCGCCTGGGCGTGCCGGTGAAGACGCGGCACAACGAGGTGGCGCCGGGGCAGTTCGAGATGGCGCCCATCTACGAGAACGCCAATCTGGCCGCCGACCACCAGCAGCTGATGATGCTCACGCTGCGGCGCGTGGCGCGGAAGTACGGGATGGCCTGCCTGCTGGCCGAGAAGCCCTTCGCGGGGGTGAACGGGAGCGGCAAGCACCTGAACTGGTCGCTGGGCACCGACAGCGCCAACCTGCTGGAGCCGGGCGACACGCCGCACGACAACATGCAGTTCCTGTTCTTCTGCACCGCCGTGCTGCGCGCGGTGGACCGGCACCAGGACCTGATCCGCGCGTCGGTGGCCTACGCGGGGAACGACCACCGCCTGGGCGCCAACGAGGCGCCGCCGGCCATCATCTCGGTGTTCCTGGGCGACCAGCTGACCGACGTGCTGGAGCAGATCGAGCAGCACGGATCGGCGGCCAGCAGCAAGGAGGGCGGGCTGCTGGGCTTCGGCGCGCCGGTGCTGCCGCACATCCCGCAGCACGCGGGCGACCGCAACCGCACCAGCCCGTTCGCCTTCACCGGCAACAAGTTCGAGTTCCGGGCGCTGGGGTCCAGCCAGTCGGTCTCCTTCCCGGCCACGGTGCTGAACACCATCATGGCCGAGAGCCTGGACGAGATGTGCACCGCGCTCGAGGGCGAGCTGGCGGGCGGCAAGGGCTTCGAGGAGGCGCTGTCGAAGCTGCTGGCCGAGGAGATCCGGCGGGTGAAGCGGATCGTGTTCAACGGCGACGGCTACAGCGACGGGTGGCAGGACGAGGCGGCGCGGCGCGGGCTGCTGAACCACAAGACCACGCTGGAGGCGCTGGAGACGCTGCACGACGAGAAGAACGCCGGGATGTTCGAGAAGTACGGCGTGCTCAGCCACCGCGAGCTGGAAAGCCGCATCGAGGTGGCGTACGACCAGTACTTCAAGACGGTGAACATCGAGGGCGAGACGGCGGAGCACATCGCCAGCACCATGATCCTGCCGGCCGCCGTGCGCTACCTGAACGACCTGCTGGCCGCGGCGGACCGCGGCAAGGGGCTGGGCATCGCCAGCAACGGCATCATGGCGACGATCCAGAAGGTGAGCGCGCTGGTGGACGAGCTGCGCGGCGGGCTGGACGAGCTGACGCGGCAGAACGAGGAGCTGGGCGGCGACACGGTGGAGAGCAAGAGCTACCACATGCGCGACCACGTCATCCCCGCGATGACCACAGTCCGGGGCGCCGTGGACCGCCTGGAGAAGGTCGTCCCCGACGACTACTGGCCGCTCCCCACCTACCGCGACATGCTCTTCATCAAGTGACGCGGTAGCAGGGCGAGGTGGATGGAAAAGCGAAGGGCCGCTCCCGAGGTCCGGGGGCGGCCCTTTTAGTGACGGACACACCGACAAACAAACCGTGATTTTGCTCAGAACACCTTAACTCACATCCAAATTGTCTTGCATCGGTTGCGCTTCTGGTACCTCCTGAATTGCGGATGCTGATACAACCTCCACGTCGTTCGGCTTAATCAACCCCTGGCTCAGCATACGCTGATATATTCCGTCGTAGGTCTGACCCTCCAGAAGGCCGCCGACGATAATTCCTCGTCGAAGACGATTTACCCGGTCGTTAGAAGCTTGAAGCGCCGCCTTATAATATATAGACGGAAGCGTACTCCCGTCAGCACTTGAGCGCTCCACAGCAGAATAGAACGACGTCAGCACGTCTACCGCAAAGCTCGGTTGCAAATTTGGGCTGGTTTCCGAGAGGCAGCGATCAGTCTCAGCGATGAGCGTAAACAAATCAGCTTTCTTCCATGCGCGCGACCTGTTGTCAAACCCACACTCGTCGATAAAGCTGAACGTCCGCTGGATTCGATCATCTGTTTCATCTTCTATCGAAAACTCGTCGTTATAGCGAGAAAGAAGTTCCTCCAGCGCATCATCACGGTTGAAATACCCGACTAGAAGGGTGCATATGACCGTTAAAGCGAACCTTAAGTCACCCATTCGCTTGTAATCAACAGACGTGAAAACGTCATGTAGCTTAAAGAACTCACTTTCCGCTACTCTACCGGCATACTGCTTCAATGCACCAGCATAAACCGCGTTATTAATCTCAATATCGGTCAGTGAGTACTTAGTGGCGTTGATCCGCTTAAATACCTCGACGATCATGGCGCGACTCACAGCACCAAGATCTCTAACCGCGACATCGTATTGTAGAAAGGCAAGCTTTTCATCCTCAGTTAACCCTTTGTATGAGGACGTATCAACGAGCTTTAGATCAGGATCCGCCTCAAAGTACTGGATGAGCGTACTGACCCGCTGAAGTCCGTCTACGAGCAACTGCGTTCCTGCCCCCGTTTGTAGATCAACGTCTCCATCAGCGACATAGATCTCCGGAAACGGGAGCCCGCGTAGAACGGTATCAAGGAAGCGATCCTTGTCCTTGTGTGTCCAGACCAGCCTTCGCTGGAATTCGGGACGTGGGATGAGCTTTCCCTCTCGAACGAGGCTAATCAGTTCCCTAACTTTTTTGTTCGTCGCAGCTGTTCTCACTTGGCAAGCTCCAAGGCTAGGCGGCAGTCGGTGACAGCCCGAGTCTGGTACCCGGTAAGATCCTGAACCGAGTGGAAAAGTGCGCCTCGTACGCGGTGTCTATTGAACCGTGCTTCGCGTGAGAGGCTGTAAAACAAGTCCCACCACATGTCGCACCTGGGTAATCGTGCACGTGGAAAGTGATCCGGTCTCAACCAACCGTGAACCAAGTAGTGACCGAGGTTTCCTGAGTTCCATGGTAACAGACTCGAGGAAACGGATCTATACGCGTATGCCGAGAGTTCGGCCCAAATGGCATCGAAAATTGCCGGACAGACTACTGCCACGTCTATATCCGATTCCGCTCTAAAGGGGCGGAAGCGCGGCAACACGGGGGCATCTCCCCGTCGTTTTTCCGTGATGGAGAAGCCCAACTTCGCCGACCCGACTATCCAGATTTCTATAGTTGTGGCTTCTACTCCGTACGATTCTCCCAAACGCTGCTTGATATAATTACGATCGTCTTCTGGTACGTGAAGAGCAGTGTCAGCTAATATCACCTCCTGCACAACTTCCTCTACCGAAGACGCGACCAGTCTCTCCGTAAATTCTTCGACTCTCATTCACACATTTCCAATTGGGACGTGGTACTGCCTAGATCCCGCGGCTGCAGTCGAAGCCGCATCTCTTAATCTTCTTTCGCCAATCCTGACATCATCAACTCGTCGCGGAGGTGGTTGAGGTGGGTGGTGAATACGGCGTCTTCCTCGACCTCGGCGCGGCCGTCGGCGGCGAGCATGGCGAGGGCCAGGCCGCTGAGCGCCGTCACCACCTGCTCGGCGTTGCGGGTGCCGCGGGCGCGGTCCATGGCGATGACGGCACGCAGGAACGGCGGCGTGGTGAGGAGAAAGTCCTCCACCGCGTCGGGATCGTCGGCGATGCGGACGGCGTCGCGCACGGACGTCATCAGCTCGTTGTCCGACGCCTGCGTGCCGGTGGCGGCGGCGCAGATCTGCTGGAAGATGCGCATCTCGTGCGGGCTGACGTCGTTGTCGCCGCCCACCATGAGGCCCAGGTAGCGGGTGAGGTGGCGCGCGGCGTCGTCCTTCGCGGCGCCCTCGCCGGTCCAGTAGCCCTCGGACTGCGCGTTGTCGGCGGCCTGCACGATGAGGGCGGACAGCTCGCCCGGCTGCAGATGTATGCTGTGGCTCATGGGAAGATTCCGAGGATCGGGTGGTGATCGGGACGGGGTGATCCGGCTCGCCGCAACGTGCCACGCGCGGGTGCCGGTCGCAAGGTGCCGCGGCCGGGGAGAGGTTGGAATCCGCATCCCCCGATGTTACCGTTCGTCCCCATGAAAACCCGCGGACGAGAAGCCGGATCCATCGCGGCGGAGGCGCTGGTGACGCTCCGCTTCGCCATCAAGCGCGACGGAACGCCGGTGCTGAGCGTCACCCGGCGCGACGGCACGGTGGCGTGGCAGCGGCAGAGCTTCTTCTTCCCCCTGCACGACCTGACGCACTACGCGGTCGAGACGGTGCTGGGGCTGCGGCAGGCGTTCTGGGGGATGATGGCCGACGGATGGGAGTTCGCGGACTTCGGCACGCCGTGGCCGCGCGGCCCGATGCCGAACCTGCCCGAGGCGCTGCTGGCCGAGGTGATCGCCGGCTGGTTCGACACCACGCGCGCGAGCGGAGCCGAGCCCGAAGCGGCAGATCTCAATCCCCACGTCGCCCAGGTTTTCGCGCAGCACGGCCTCCCCGCCCCGCGCGCCGTCACCGACGACGAGTTCGCGCGGATCTGCGCGCTGCGCGCCGACCTGGCCGCGCGGTGGCATGCGCTCGCGCCGGGTGAGGCGATGGAGCTGGCGTTCACGGTGGGTGACGGCGGGCGGCGGGATGATCAGCGGTTGTGAGGCGACGGGCGGGCGGCGGGCGGCGATGTGAGGAAAAATGCGACTGAAGTCGCGGCTACAACTGCACACTGTCCGCCTTCGCGGACATCAACGGCCGGCATCCGCGCGGGAGCGGATACCGGCCGTTTCCGTTACGCACTCAGCACTCAGCACTCAGCACTCCTCGTACTTCCGTACTCCCGTACTTTCGTACTTCTCCCCCGCACCCTCGCACTTTCGCACTCTCGCGCTTAGTTTCGCGCCCCATGGCAACCTTCCAGGCACTACCGGGGTTCCGGGACTTCTACCCGGACGATTTCGCCGTTCGCGCGCACATCTTCGCCACCTGGCGCGAGGTGGCGCGGCGCTACGGCTTCCAGGAGTACGACGGGCCCCCGCTGGAGCCGCTCGAGCTGTACATCGAGAAGAGCGGGCCCGAGATCGTGCAGCAGCTCTACAACTTCAAGGACAAAGGCGACCGCGAGGTGGCGCTGCGCCCGGAGATGACGCCCACGCTGGCGCGGATGGCCGGCGCGCGCGCGGGCGGGCTGCGCAAGCCGATCAAGTGGTTCACCATCCCCCAGCTCTTCCGCTACGAGCGGCAGCAGCGCGGGCGCCTGCGCGAGCACTTCCAGCTGAACCTGGACATCCTGGGCGAAGAAGACGTCTCCGCCGACGCCGAGCTGCTGGCGGCGGCCATCGACATGCTGCGCGCCTTCGGCCTCACGTCGCAGGACTTCGTCGCGCGCGTCTCAGACCGGCGGCTGCTGCGCGCGCTGCTGCTACACGCCGGTATCCCCGAGGACCAGCTGGTGCTCGTCTACAACATCGTCGACAAGCTGGAGCGGGAGACGCGCGAGGGGATGATCAAGCGCCTCACCGGCGAGGCCGGCGTCACCGCCGAGGTCGCCGAGGCAGTGCTCGCCATCTTCCAGCACCGCGACTTCGACGCGGTGAGCGCGGCGTACGGGCAGACCGAGGGCGTGGCGCCCGAGATCGAGCGGATGGCCGGCTATTTCGGGCAGCTCAGGGCGATGGGGCTGGGCGATTTCGTGCGCTTCGACCTGTCGATCGTGCGCGGGCTGGCGTACTACACGGGGATCGTCTTCGAGCTGTTCGACGCGCGCGGTGAGCTGCGCGCCATCTGCGGCGGCGGGCGCTACGACAACCTGCTGGCGCAGGTGGGCGGGGTGCAGCTTCCCGCGCTGGGCTTCGGGATGGGCGACGTGGTGCTCAAGGAGCTGCTGACGGACCGCGGCCTGCTTCCCGAGACGCGCCCGTCGCTGGACTACTACGTGATCGCGCCCGCCGAGCAGCGCGCGGAGCTGCTGTCCATCGTCCACCGCCTGCGCGACGGCGGCGCGTCCGTGGACTACGGCTACAAGCCGCA